>OMQS01000092.1 GCA_900313295.1 uncultured Eubacteriales bacterium | reverse complement strand
CGCCTTTTCGCCCTCCGCCTCGGCCACGCTCTCCATCAGCAGCGCAAACAGCGCCTCCTCATATTGCTCCAGCAGCGCTTCGCGCCCCATCATAGCCGCGCCTCCTTCCGTCTGCACGCCCGCGCCGCTCTGCGCGGGCATTTCCCCTTGATCCCAGTATAATGGGAATATTCTGCTCTTGTCATAGATAACACCGCGCAGTCAAATATGCAACATGTTTTTTTGGAAAAATTTTCGGAAAATTTTTGGCAGTTTTTGCTGAAAATTGTTTCTTTGTGTTTTCATGTGCGATATTTCCTGCTATACTATGTTACATAAAAAAGAAAAAGGACTCTGATTATGCTTCCGATATGTATCATGACCATAGAGGACGAGAGCGACCGCGAGTTTATGGCGCGGCTCTACACCCGCTACCGGCGCCTGATGTACGACACCATCCGGCAGGTAGTGGGCGATCACTGGTCGGCCGAGGACGTGGTGCAGGCCACCCTGCTCAAGCTCATCGACAAGGTGCCGAAGCTCCAAACGCTGGACGACCGCCGCACGGCGGGCTATATCGCCGCCGCCTGCCGCCACACCGCCTACAACGAGCTGCGCCGCCGCTCCCGCCAGCCCCTGTTCGTTCCGGAGGAGGAGCGGACAGCCGACAGCGCCGCAAGCTCCCCGCGCAGCATGGAGCTTCACATGATCCGCAAGGAAGACCTGCGGCGCATGGCCGACATATGGGGCAAGCTGGACGAGCGCAGCCGCTTCGCGCTGGAGGCGCGCTACATACTGGAGCAGACGGACGCCGAGATCGCCCAAAGTCTGTCCATCAGCCCCGAAAGCGTCCGCATGGTGCTCACCAGAGCGCGCCGGAAGGCGCTCGCCCTCATGGACGCCGCCGCCAAGCAATGACCGCAGCGCAGCACAAAACAGCCGCCCCGTGCGGCTGTCTTTTTTCGCCCTTTTTCCCCCGCCTGCCGCTTGCGATGAAAATGCATCGAAAAAAAATCAAAAAATCCGTTGCACATTCGGCTTTGCGGTGTTTTCTATTATGAAAGCACAAAACTATGCCGTCAGAGCAAGGCCGGAAGACCCTGCACCGGCGCCGAAAGCGAGGTGGTTCCTATGCGGGTGAGTTGCTGACACGACATCCCCCAAAAAATCTACATACAGGAGGACGCACAAATGAAAAACTCAAGCACGCTCTCGCAGCCCTGGTCGTGGCCGTTATGCTTGCCGTAACGTTTATTCCCGTTTTTGCCGAGGGCTATACGACCATCTATCTCGCCGCGAACCAATACTGGTCAAAGGGCTACGGTGCCGCCCACAACACGAATTATTACTTGTGCGGCGCTAAGTGCCATTCCGTCGCGCCCTATTCCGGTGTGGATCTCTTCCGCAGAGTTCAATGCAAGGTAGCTAATACTTATGGTGAAACGATTGGAGATGAAGCCGTATACACGCTCGTCGAGGGAGCAACTGACTTCACAGAAATTAAGAGCAAGGACGGAAAGCTCAACACGCCTACCGTTTACTTCCATTTCCGCGGCAATTCCCCCGAACAAGCTGTAGCCGTGGTTTCCTACACCGGAACGATCGTAAAATAAAGCACTTCCCCGCCATACAGGGGGCAGCGGCAAACCGCTGCCCCCTGCGGAAAATCTGAACGGAGGGATCTCAGATGTTTGTTCGCACGACATGGACCCATGTCAAATTCCTGCTCGGCAAGACCAGCAGCAAGATCACTTTTTTTGTGCTGTTTCTCGTCATGCTGATGACTTTTGTTTCAAATGTATTGGATTTTCGGGGCTATGACGTCATTGCGATGTTTCACCCCATGAATATATTGAGCCTGAGCTATGACCGCACGGCGCACAACGCCGGCACGGCTCTGCTGCTCGTCCAGCTCCTGCCCCTTCTGGTGGGCTGGCCTGCGGGTCTGGCGCTGGCGGCGGATCGGGGGCTCGGCACCGACACCATGCTCGTCGCCCGCCTGGGGCGGAAGCTGTATGTCACCTCCAAGCTCACCGCCGTTTTCATCGCCACGGCCATCGTCTTTTCCGTCCCCTTCCTGCTGGAGATCGTCTTGAACTGCCTCTCCTTCCCCCTGACGGCTACCGGCAATTTGATACGCATCGACGCTTTCGACTCCGACTACGCAGACATAATCGGCAACTATCTCTGCCCCTGGCTCTACCGCTTTTCCCCCTATCTCGCCGCCGTTCTCGGCACCATCGGCTTCGGGCTTTTTGCGGGTCTGCTGGCCTGCGTCACGGCCTCCCTCTCCCTGTTCGTCCGGATCCGCTTCCGGGTGTTCCTGCTGCTTCCGGTGTTCATTCTGCTGTATGCCATCACTTCACTCGAATCCATAGAGTTAGCTTGGTATAACTATATTTTCTTTTTCAGTGATGCGCCAAAAATTCCCCTCTACTGGTTTTCTCTCTGCGCCGCCCTTGTCTGCTTCTGCTTGCTTGCAGCCTGGTACGGCTGCCGAAAGGACTGCCTGAAATGAAACAGAACATCTATCTTCTTGCGGCGGCGGTGGTTCTGGGACTCTGGCTCTCCGTCACATTTATCCACCCCGACCCCGCCGGTTACACCATCACCCAGTCCATACTGCAGCTAAGCGGCTCCCGCGGCATATTCTCCCTTGAAGTAACGCTCACCGTGCTGCTGCAGTTCGCGCAGCGGCTGGTGCCGTGCCTGGTCTTTCAGGCCTTTGTGGGGATCCGGTTCTACCGGCACTACTGCGTGGCCAGCGTGTATGTCTTCTCCCGCATCCCCAACCGGACGGCGTGGTATCTGCGGCAGGTCGGCTCCATCGTCCTCTGGGCGGCGGTCTACCAGCTTCTGGTTCTGG
>OMQS01000022.1 GCA_900313295.1 uncultured Eubacteriales bacterium | reverse complement strand
TATATGAGCTGTTCGGCCAAGATCCCAATCTATGCTGTGTTTTCGGCGGCGTTTTTCCCGAAGCATGCGGCGCTGGTGATGATCGGCCTGTATGTGACGGGCATTCTGCTGGGCATTTTGCTGGCTCTGGTGCTGAAAGGCACCGCCTTTCGGGGGCAGCCTGTGCCGTTTGTGATGGAGCTGCCCAACTACCGGATGCCCTCGGCCAAGAGTGTGGGGCTGCTGCTGTGGGAGAAGGCACGGGATTTTCTGGAGCGTGCCTTCACGGTGATCTTTTTGGCCACAATCATCATCTGGTTCTTGCAGACCTTTGACGCAAAGCTCAATGTGGTAACGGACAGCGCCGATAGCCTTCTGGCCATGGTGGGGCAGTTTATTGCCGGCATTTTCAGACCCCTGGGCTTTAATGACTGGCGTGTGGCCACGGCGCTGATCTCCGGCTTCACCGCCAAGGAAGCGGTGGTGTCCACTCTGGCGGTGCTGCTGGGGACAAATACGGCGGCGCTTGGCTCCGTACTGGGGATGCTGTTCACGCCGCTGTCGGCGCTGTCGTTCCTTGTGTTCACGCTTTTGTATACGCCGTGCATCGCGGCGGTGGCCACCATTCGGCGGGAGCTTGGCTCTGTGTGGAAGATGCTGGGCGTGGTCGTCCTGCAGTGCGGCGTTGCGTGGCTGGCCGCCATGCTGGTGTACCGAATCGGGGGTCTGCTATGGGCGTGACGGATTGGATCCTGCTGGGAGCGATCCTCCTGTGCGCCGGTGCTGCGCTGGTGCATCTGCTGAAAGGGAAAAAAGGCGGCTGCTGCGGCGACTGCCAAGGCTGCAGCGGATGCGGAAAAAAGTGATTCAAAACCTCCGTTTCAGGCGGAGGTTTTGATTTTTGCGGGGGAGGACTGGCAAATGTGGACGGCGGCCGACATAGGATGCCTAAAGGGGTGGATGCTATGCTGAATCGTTTTACACAATTGCGGCGCAAGGAGGTCATCAATCTTTGTGATGGGTGCCGACTGGGCTGCGTGGGCGATGTGGAGGTGAAGCTGCCGGAGGGCGAGGTGCGGGCGCTGATCGTGTTCGGCCCCTGCCGCTTTTTCGGACTGTTCGGCAGGGGAGAGGACTATTACATACCGTGGGAATGCATACAGAAATTCGGGGACGACATCATCCTCATCGACAAGCCCTTCCGACGTCCGGACGGCCCGCCTGACCGCAAACGAAGACGCTGGGGATAAGACGGAAAAAATGGCAGAAAATATATAAAAACTACTTGCATTTTACAATTCAATATGGTATTATATTTCAGCATTCCGCACAGCCTTGGACTTTCGGTCGGTGCCTTTTCGGTTGGCCGAGGGGAGGAAAAGGCTGGAGGGTAAAACTAAAATTCAAAGGAGAACTGAACAAAATGGCAAATCAGAACGTTGTTTCCATGAAGGCTCTGCTGGAGGCCGGCGTGCACTTCGGTCACCAGACCCGCCGCTGGAACCCCAAGATGGCTCCCTACATCTACACCGAGCGCAACGGGATCTACATCATCGACCTGCAGAAGACCGTGAAGAAGCTGGAAGAGGCTTACAACTTCGTGCGTGAGCTCAGCGAGTCCGGCCAGAGCCTGCTGTTCGTGGGCACCAAGAAGCAGGCACAGGAGGCCATCAAGGATGAGGCTCTGCGCTGCAATATGTTCTATGTCAACGCCCGCTGGCTGGGCGGCATGATGACCAACTTCAAGACCATGCGCACTCGGGTGGATCGCCTGAATCAGCTCAAGACCATGCAGGCCGACGGCACCTTCGATATGCTGCCCAAGAAGGAAGTTATCAAGCACCTGGGCGAGATCGAGAAGCTGGAGAAGTATCTGGGCGGCGTGAAGGAAATGAAGAAGCTGCCCGGCGCCCTGTTCATCGTGGACACCCGCAAGGAGCGCAATGCCATCGCTGAGGCACACCGTCTGGGCATTCCCGTTGTGGCCATCGCCGATACCAACTGCGATCCCGATGAGATCGACTATCCCATCCCCGGCAACGATGACGCCATCCGCGCCATCAAGCTGATCTCCTCCGTCATGGCCAATGCCATGATCGAAGGCCGTCAGGGCGAGCAGACCGAAGAGGCCGCCGCTCCCGCCGAGGAAGCCGCCGAATAAGCAAATTCCTTTTACCGCTGAACCAACGGGGCAGGGCGTGTCCCTGCCCCTTATTTTATGAATCATTGAACTGGAGGATATAAAAATGGCTTTTACTGCTGCTGATGTTAAGAACCTGCGCGAAATGACCGGCGTGGGCATGATGGACTGCAAGAAGGCTCTGGTGGAGACCGACGGCGATATGGACAAGGCCGTGGAGTACCTGCGTGAAAAGGGTCTGGCCAAGGCTGCCAAGAAGGCCGGCCGCATCGCCGCTGAGGGCATGAGCTATGTGTGCGTGGAGAACGGCGCCGCCGCCCTGGTGGAAGTGAACTGCGAGACCGACTTCTGCGCCAAGAGTGACGCCTTCGTGGCCTTCGTGAAGGACATTGCCAAGACTGTTCTGGAGTGCAACCCCGCCGATGTGGACGCGCTGATGAACTGCAAGTATGCCGGCAGCGACCTGACTGTCGCCGAGACCATGCCCGAGAAGGTC
>OMQS01000021.1 GCA_900313295.1 uncultured Eubacteriales bacterium | reverse complement strand
CGATGCCCAGCGTATCGGGATTCGCAGAATTAATTAAAAAAGCGCGGGGCGTCCACCAAAACGCCCCGCGCTTCCCGTTATCCCCCCCATACGGGACGATGCCCACATCGTCCCATATGCATCGCACCTACAACTATGCGCTCGTAGGGGGTGGAGTCCCCGACGCCCCGCCGTAGGCACTTCCTGCCCTCCGTAGGGAGGAGTGCCCTCACCCCGCCGCCCATGCAACGTACTTCCCGAAACCTGTCATTGCGAACCAGTCCGCAGACTGGTGTGGCAATCCGTCCCTCTTTTTACCCATCCTTTTCGCCTTTTCGCACAAAGCAAGAGATTATCCCCGCGTCTTGTCCTCATCTAAAAACAAAAAAATGAAAAGAGGAATGTGTTTATGAAGAAAAACACGGCCAAGCGCCTGCCTTTTGGCTGAAGAAACTGCATTTTCTCCCCCCGCCCCGCGTTGATCGTGCTCCGCGGGGTGGGATCCCCCTCAAAAAAGAGCGGCGTCCCGCAAGGGCGCCGCTCTTTGCTGCCTATGCGCTGCCCCTGCAGGGGGTGCCGCGCGTTCGTGTATTCCCCAAAAAGAAGGGACGGAGCGTTGCTCCGTCCCTTTGCTGTTTTTGCCAATAATTCACTTTTGATGGCGGCTGTTGAGCTTGCCCAGATAGCGGTAGATACTGGCCTCGGAGCTGTGCAGCTCTTTGGCCACGAAGCTCACGGAGCCTTTCAGCAGGAACACGCCCTTGCGGTCGAGGATTTCCATGATCTCCATCTTCTCGTCCTGATTCAGCCTGTCCACGTCCACGGGGTAGTTGGCCACCACGGCGGAAACGATGCTGGCGGTGGCGCCGGCGATGGAGGTGGGGTAGCCCTGCTCTCTGGCCGTTTCGGACGGATCGTTTTCGTCCACGATGAGGCTGGTGCCGCTGGGTTCCGCCGGCAGCAGCGCCCCGCTGCAAAGATCCATCACCTGTTTGGAGAGCGCCTCGTAGCGGCTGCTGTCAAAGTTGATGCACAGCAGACCTACCACGCTACCGGTGCGGTCTTTGACGAACATGCTGTTGGAGTGCATCTTCTTGCCGGTGACGGAGGTGCTCTCAAAGCTCAGCACATAGTCCTGCGTTTCATACAGCCGGCCGGAGAGGAACTCCAGCATTTTGTTGCTCAGGGGCGAGCCGAGGTGCCGCCCTGTCAGCTCGCCGTTGGAAATGGCGATGATCTGGTTGGAGTCCTCCGTCAGCTCGTGGAGCGCCACCTCATAGTCCGGTCCGAGGATGTGTCCCAAAAAATCCACCAGCAGCGTATAATGCCGCCGAATCTCTTTATCCATACGATCTTCCTCCTGCTCTGCGGGCGCGCTTTACTCGTTCTCCGCGCCGCCGGCCTGCGCCTCCTCGGCGGCCTTGATGCGCTGCAGCTCTTCCTCCTCCAGCACCCGATAGGCCACCTTGCCCACCAGCGTCTTGGGCAGCTCCTCGCGGAACTCGATGTCATAGGGCATGGCGTACTTGGCGATGTGCTTGCGGCAGTAGTTCAGCAGCTCCTCCTTGGTGGTGTCGTTTGCGGGGACACCGGGCTTGAGCATGACGAACGCCTTCACCTTCTGCATCCGGTAGGCGTCCGGCACACCGATAACGCAGCTCATCTGCACGTCCTCGTGGGCATCCAAAATATTCTCGATCTGACCGGGATACACATTGTAGCCCGAGGAGATGATCATGCGCTTGGCGCGGCCGCGGAAGTAGATGAAGCCTTCGTTATCCATGGTGCCCAGGTCGCCGGTATACACCCAGGTCAGGCCGTCGTCGTGCCTCCGCAGGGTCTGGGCGGTCTCCTGGGGGTGGTTCATGTATTCCTTCATTACCGTGGGCCCGGCCAGCAGGATCTCGCCCTCCTCGCCGTAGGGCAGTTCCTCGTCGGTGCCGGGCTTCACGATCTTGATATAGGTGTCGGGGAAGGGCAGGCCGATGGAGCCTTCCTTATACATGGTGGTGGGGGTGAGGCAGCAGGCCGTGACGGTCTCCGTGGTGCCGTAGCCCTCCCGCACCTGAATGACGGCGTGGTGGTCATAGAGGAACTTGTCGAATTTCTTTTTCAGCTCAATGGACAGGCTGTCGCCGCCGGAGAACACGCCCTTGAGGCTGGAGAGGTCGGCATTGTCCATGCTGGGCAGGCGCAGCAGCGCCTCGTACAGGGTGGGCACGCCCGCAATAAAGTTGCACTTATACTTCACGATCTGCTTGGCGTAGCTTTTGGCGGTGAAGCGGGGGATGAGGATGCAACGTCCGCCGCTGGCCAGCATGGAGTGCACGCACACGCCCAGGCCGAAGCCGTGGAACAGGGGCATGGCCGCCAGCATCCGGTCGCCGGGGCGGAACATGGGGTTGGTGGCGATGATCTGCTTGGCCAGGGCGTTAAAGTTGCCGTTGGTGAGCACAATGCCCTTGGTAGTTCCGGTGGTGCCGCCGGAGTAGAGGATCACGGCAGGGTCGTCGGCCTTGCGATCCACGCGGAAGTTCTTATAGAAGCAGTGGCGGCTCAGATCCATGAACTCCCGCCACCGGATCACGGGGGCGTCTTCGGGGATCTTCTGGATCTTGCGCCCCTCGGTGAGCATGTAGCCCGCCCGCACGGGCTGGCTCAGTGTGTCCTTCACGGAGGCAATGATGATGTTCACGATGCCGGTGTTCTGGCGGATGTGCTCAAACTTGTTGTAGAACTGATCCAGCGTGATGGCGGTGACGGACTCGGATTCGTTGAGGTAGAACTCAATCTCCTTTTCAGCCGACAGGGGATGGATCATGTTGGCGATGCCGCCCACCAGATTCACGGCGTAGAACATGTAGATGGCCTGCGGGCAGTTGGGCATGGCGATGGTGATGCGGTCGCCGGCGCGGATGCCCAGCACCTTCAGGCTCTTGGCGCAGCGCTCGATCTCCTGGATCATTTTGCGGTAGGTGGTGGACTTGCCCATGAAGTCAAAGGCGATGTTGTTGGGGTACTCCTGCGCCACCAGCTCCAGCGCCTCGAACATGGAGCCGCCGAAATATTCCAGATGCATGGGCACGTCACCCATGTGGGCGGCCCAAGGGGTTTTCACTTCACTCATACTGCACTTCCTCCTTCATAGGTTTCTCCAGCTCCTGCGGATGCTCCAGCAAGTATTTCAAAAGCCGGACGGACTTGGAATAGTAGTAGCCGTCGGCCAGCCGTTCGTCGATGGTCAGACCCAGATCCAGCGTTTCCTTCATGGTGGCGCCGCCCTGTGCGTCGAACACAGGCCGCACGGCCTTTTCGCCGATGATGCAGAACAGGGAGCAGGTGCCCCAGTTGGTCAGGTGGTGATAGCCGCACTTGAGCTTGATGGAGCCGAGGTTGGAGAGCACCACGGAGCTGTAATAGGGGTCGGTGGCCACCATGTCCTTGGGCACCCACCCGTGCTTATCCAGCCACATGATGAACTTCACGGCGGTCTTCCCCAGCCATCGGGGCAGCTTGTTGAGAATGTCCATGTTCTCCGTGGAGGAGTCCACCTTTTCGCTGCGGCACTCCGTCACCTGAGAGCGGATGTACTCGTGCACGTCCTTCAGAGTGAATTCGTCCTTGCCGTGGAGGAAGGCCAGCGCCTCGGCGCCCTTGTCGGAGAACTGCTTTTTCACCACGAAGGCGGCGGACACCTCGTTGCGCTGGTAGAAATTGCTGTTCACGATGAACCGGTTCAGCTTCGGCCGCAGGGTGATGGTCTTGATGAGGGCGGCCACCACGATGTGGAACATGGTGTAGGGGAACTCGGCCTCGGTCTTGTTGACCTTGGCCAGATACTCGTTCATGGCCGTCAGATCCACCCGCAGGGAGATGTACGCCTCGTTGTCGCAGCGGTTGGGATAGAGAATGCCGGTGATAAAGTGCAGGGAGTCCAGCTCCCGCAGCAGGCGTCCGTCCCGACGGTCACCCCGGCGTTTTTTCTGTTTGTCCATAGTTTCTCCTGTTTTATTTTTAGATTGATAATAATTTCTTCCCACTATAAAATACAGTATAGCAAATCCCACTTCGTTTTTCCAGTAAAAAATTTATCCTGCTCTCAAAAACCGAAAAAACCGCCGTTCCCTGCGTAAAATTTTCCCCTGTCCTTCGTCGACAAAGTGTGCTATACTAAAGCCATCTTGCAGAGGGAGGGCGGACAATGTACGTCTGGAAGCACTTGAAAACCGTGAATCGTCATCGCCGGCTGGTGCGGCGCTACTGCTTCAAGCTGGGTCTGTACCGGCAAGGCCTCACCCACGACCTCAGCAAGTACAGCCCCACGGAGTTCTGGCGCAGCGTCAAATACTATCAGGGCTACCGCAGCCCCAACGACCAGGAGCGTCTGGAAAACGGCGTGAGCCTGTCGTGGCTGCACCACAAGGGGCGCAACCGCCACCACTTTGAATACTGGATCGACTACCGCATCGGCTCGGACGG
>OMQS01000050.1 GCA_900313295.1 uncultured Eubacteriales bacterium | reverse complement strand
CCTGACCCTGTCCGTGCCCATTCTGGAGAATATGCCCTCCGTCACCAAGCTCCCCACGGCGGTATATGAGGACGAATACGAGCCGGATCCCGAGCCCACGCCGGATCCCACGCCCGACCCCACTCCGGAGCCGGATCCCGAGCCGCCCAAGTCCTATGACTATGTGTCGGAGCTGGATCTGCGCCTCACGGACGGCTACCTCTCCGGCTTCACTCTGGACACGCCGGTAAGGTCCCTCGTGTCCCAGATCAAGTCCGTGAATAAGGACGCCGCCGTCACCGTGACGGACAGCAAGGGCTCCGCCGTGGCCGACACCGCGTTGGTGGGCACCGGCCAGACCCTCACCATTCAGGACGCCTCCGGCACCGTGACCTACACCTGCCTCGTGTATGGCGATGCCGACGGCGACGGCCGGATCACCGCCGTGGACCTGTACGTTGTGAAGGAAGACATTCTGCAAAAGCGTCCCCTATCCGGTGCGGCCAAACGCGCCGCTTCTCTGTCCGGCAGCAAAATCACAGCCGTTGACCTCTATATTATTAAAAATCACATCCTCAAGAAAGAACTGATCGTTCAGCGGTGAAGGGCAGGTGTATTATGAAATTTTTAAAGAAAGCCGTTTTGAGCGTCCTCATCCTATGCGCCGTTCTTTTCTGCGCGGGTCAGAGCGTGTCTGCGGCGACGATCTCCGTGTCTGCCGGGCAAAGCAGCGTCAAGGTGGGCAATACCGTCGCCTTTACGGTGCGCGTCCCGTCCAATTCGCAGTCATGGACATATACCGTCAAATGGTCGGATAATCTCACCTATATTTCCGGCGAAACTGAGCCGATGAAATTTGAGGGGGACAACACAAGCAACAAGCTCATTTTCAGAGCCTACAAGGAGGGCGAAGGCAAGGTCTGGATCTCAGCAGGCTCCGTTTCCATAGACCGCAAGCCCTACGAGGACTCCAACAGCGCCAGCGTGAAGATCGTTGCTGCCAACCAGCCCTCTCAGGGGTATGACCACGGCGACTTCAACAAGCCCCAAAAAAGCGCCAACAACGCCCTCACCTCCCTCACCGTCAGCGCCGGCGAGCTGACCCCCGCCTTTGACCCCTCCGTCACGGACTACACCCTCTCCCTGCCGCTGAACTCCGACAAGCTCACCCTCACCGCCGCCCCCTCCGACTCCAAGGCCAAGGTACAGGGCGACGGCGAGGTGGCGCTGCAGGGCGGCGTCAACACCCTCTCCGTCCTCGTCACCGCCGAAAATGGCGATGTGCGCACCTACACCATCACCGTCAAGGTCGCTCAGGCGCCCACCCTGTTTTTCGACTTTGCGGGTCAAAAGCTGGGCGTTGTGAAGGACGTGGAGGAGGTCACTCCTCCCGCCGGCTTCACCGCCGCCGAGCCAATCTCCCACGGCGGCGACCTGCTCCCCATCTGGACGGACGCCTCCGGCGAGAAGACGCTGGTGTATCTGGTGGATGAAAGCGCCGTCACCGGCTTCTATCTCTACAGCGAAACCGGCGGCGTGCTCTCTCCCTACCTGCCCCTTTCCGACGGCGCGCTGCCCTATGTCTACACCGGCCTCCCCGCCGGCGCCACCGCCCCCGCCGGCCTCGCGACCTGCACCGTGGACGCCTTCGGCCGCGCCATAAACGGCTGGAAGTATAGTGACCCCGCCCTGCAGGGCTTCTATGTCCTCTATCTCATGGACGCTGACGGGATCTATGGCTACTATACTTATGATTCCGCCAAGGACACCCTCCAGCGCTTCAATGGCGCCGTTTTCACCGACGACGGCGAGTCCCTGCGGGTGCCCATGCTGTATGCGTACATCGCCGGCGGCGCGGCGGCGGTGCTGCTGATCCTGGTGATCGTGCTGGCCTGCGTCAGCGGCAGCCGCGGCAAAAAGCTGCGCCTGCTGCCCGATGTTTCCGAGGCAAAGCCCACGGCGCCCGAAGCCCCCGCCGAGCCTGCATCTGACAACGCCCCCGCCGAGCAGCCCGAAGCCCCCGTCGAGAGCGCCCCGTCGGAACCGCAGACCCCCGAGGAAACCGCCGAGGAGCCGGCTCCCGCGCAGGAAGCCGAGGCATCGCAGCCCGCTCAGGAACCAGAAGCGGCGCCCGAGCCGGAAGCAGCGCAGCCCCAGCCGCCCTCTGCGGAAACGGAGCCTGTCTCCGACAGCGCCCCCGCCGAGCCTGCGCCGCAGCCCGCGCCGGAGGAAGCCCCCGCTCCTGCGGAACCTGCGCCGCAGCCCCCTGCGGATAAGCAGGAGCCGTCCCTGGAGGACACCCTTCGCCATCTGCCGCTGGACGAGCTGCTGCGCGACATCCACGACCTGTAAACCGCGGGAAAAATTAAGCGCAAAAAAAACGAGAGCCGCACGGAGCACCCTCCGCGCGGCTCTCCTACTGCCCGCCCCCTATTTACCCTCCGTAGGGTGGGGTGCCCTCACCCCGCCGCCCGATAACGCACCGCACTATATGCTGCAAAAAAATGTCATTGCGAACCGGTGACCGATGTCACCGATTTGCAATCCGTACTCCCCACGCATCGCACTCTCTGCAATGCTTTCGTAGGGGGCGGCGTCCCCGATGACCCGCCGACAACGCACCGCGCCTCCACAAAATCCCTGTCATTGCGAGGAGCGTAGCGACGTGGCAATCCGCGCCCCCCCGCGCACCGCACCCCCAGCCCATGCGTAGGGGCGGGGTTCCTCCCCCGCCCGTTCCCCCACTTCCCATCCCCACAAAAAACCGGCAGCGGCGCAAATCGCACCGCTGCCGGTTTCCGTTTGTTTTTATCTTCCGCCTCAGAAGGACACCGTTTCCTGCGCCGGCTTCTGGCAGGCGCTGATGCGCTCCACATACAGCACCGGCCCCTCGCCCTGGTAGGCCTCGCAGTTTTCCTTCCGCACCGTGGCGCGGATCTTCACCCAGTCACGATCCTTGAAGCGGTCCATGCCCTCGCCCTTGCACACCAGCGCCAGAAACTGCATGTCGTTCTCGCAGCACACCATGGCAAAGCGCCCGGGGCAGTCGATGCCCTTGAACTTCTTGGAGTGGCACATCAGCGCCTTGAAGGTCACGCTGACGCCCTCGTACCGCTCCGGATGATCCATAAGATCCACATACCAGATGCCGTACTCCTCGTCCGGCACCTCCAGATGCCCCGTTGACAGGTCGAAGGGCATCATGTCCTCCGTCACATACTCCTCGCTGGTGCCGTCCTCGTTTTCCAGATAGATGTCCGCCCGCCGGTTGGCCATGCGCAGGTTTTTCGCCCGCAGGTCGGCACGCAGCTGCTCGTTGCAGCGGTTGAAAATGATCATGTCAGCGTTGGAGACCTTCTCCATCACCAGCTGCCCCATGTTTTTCAGATACGGCTCAAAGGTGTGGGCATCCATTAGGCAGATGATCTGATAGAGCACCCAGTTGGCCGGCAGCACCTGCCGGTACAGCGGCTCCATGAGCCACATGCCGTTGTACTCAATGATGACCTGCTTGGGCTTATACTGCTTTTCCAGCTTTTTCAGCAGCTCCGTAGTCAGCTCCTCCTGCCCCTCCACGGTGTAGGTGAACACGTTGAAAAGCCCCTTGGGGTCGTATTCCTCCTCGCCCTCCTCGCAGCAAATGAGCAGCGTCTTGTCCTCGGCGGCAAAGCCGTCCTTGAGGATGCCGTTTATAAATTCCGTCTTGCCGGCGTCCAGAAATCCGGCAATGAGATACACAGGAATATCCATACTTTTTCTCCCTTACAGGCCGAACAGCGCCGTCAGCTTGCCCTCGTCCAGCTTCGAGCCGATGACGCACAGCCGGCCGGTGTAGTCCGCGGGGCCGAAGCGCACCTCGTGCTCCTCGGGCACATAGTCAAAGTGCAGCCACTTGCCGCCCTCCGTGGGCACGATGCCCTTGGCGCGCAGAATGGCGCCGTATGCGCCGCCGTCCAGCTCCGTAAGGATGCGGTCGATGTCCGCCTCGGTGAAGGTCTTGGGCGTTTCGGCGCCCCAGCTGGTGAACACCTCGTCGGCGTGGTGGTGATGGTGGTGGCAGGCGCAGTCGGGGTCGTCGCACTCCCCGTCGTGGTGATGGTGGTGCTCGTGCTCCCCGTGGTCATGGTCATGATGATGTTCATGCTCGTGCTCATCCTCATCATGATGATGGTGATGGTGCTCATGCTCGTCCTCATCATGGTCGTCATGCTCATGCTCATGCTCATGGTAATGGTGATGATGTTCATGCTCGTCATGATCGTCATCATCGTGGTCGTGGTGATGATGATGGTGTTCCGCCTCCTCGGCCTCGTGCTCGGCGCGGATGCGCTCCATCAGCTCGTCCGCCAGCGACACCTTCTCCATGGCCGCCAGAATGGTCTTGCCGTCCAGCTCATCCCAGGGGGTGGTGATGATGGCGGCGTCCGCGTTCTTCTCCCGCAGCAGCGCCACGGCGGCCTGCAGCTTCTCGGGGCTGACCTTCTGGGTGCGGCTGAGAATGATGGTGCCGGCAGTCTCGATCTGGTTGTTGTAGAACTCGCCGAAGTTCTTCATGTACACCTTCACCTTGGAGGCATCAGCCACGGTGACAAAGCTGTTCAGCTTCATCTCCGGCACGTCCTTCACGGTGTTCTCCACCGCCAGAATCACGTCCGACAGCTTGCCCACGCCCGACGGCTCAATGAGGATGCGGTCGGGGCTGAACTGCTTCTGCACATCCACCAGCGCCCGCCCGAAGTCGCCCACCAGGGAGCAGCAGATGCAGCCCGAGGACATCTCGCTGATCTGCACGCCGGCATCCTTCAGAAAGCCGCCGTCGATGCTGATCTCGCCGAACTCGTTCTCAATGAGTACCAGCTTCTCGCCCTTGTAGGCCTCCGCCAGCATCTTTTTGATGAGCGTGGTCTTGCCCGCGCCCAAAAATCCGGACACAATATCAATTTTAGTCATAAAATGCGCTTCCTTTCCGATTTTCAAATGACTTTTGTATCATAAATAATGTAAAAGAATAAACAAGTTCCCGCCGGCGCCAACGCCCGCCGCACTATACGCTGCATAAAAATGTCATTGCGAACCAGCCCGCAGGCTGGTGTGGTAATCCGCATTCCGCATGCACCGCACTTCCCGCAATGCCCCCGTAGGGGACGATGCCCACATCGTCCCGCCCGCAGGCACTACTTGTCATCCGTAGGGCAGGGTGCCCTCACCCCGCCGCCCGACCGCGCACAGCACTTCCTGCTGAAATCTCTGCCATTGCGAGGAGCGGAGCGACGTGGCAATCCGTACCCCCAAAAGCGCCATTGCACCTCGTCATGCACACCGGCGCGGTGATCTGCCCTCTCTTATTCTATTTATCTTATCCCATTTTTCAAAAAAAGCAAGGTTTCCCTTGTGAATTTTTTGTGATCTCCCCCACATCTTCTTTTTTCCTGTTGCCAAATGCCCCAACTTGTAGTAAAATAACTCCATTGACAGTCCTCCGTGTGAAGCTGCGGAGCCGGTCTTGCGCAATGGATGCCCACGAATCATGTCAGGCGGGGAACCGAGCAGCATTAAGAGGGATCATCCATGTGCCGCAAGGGCGCCGGCTCTGCGGCTTCATGGGGAGGACTATCTATTTTCGCGTCTGCGGACGCGAAATCTGCGATGCTTTTATTAAAGGAGGCAGGCTCATGTATCAGGCGCTCTACCGCAAGTGGCGGCCGACTACCTTTTCCCAGGTGGTAGGCCAGCGGCACATCACCGACACGCTGCAGCGGCAGGTGGCGGAGGGACGCACCGGCCACGCCTACCTCTTCACCGGCACCCGCGGCACGGGCAAGACCACCTGCGCCCGCATTCTGGCCAAGGCCATCAACTGCCTTTCCCCCGTGGACGGCGCCCCCTGCAATCAGTGCGAGGCCTGCCGAGGCATCGACGAAGGCAGGCTTTTGGACATCACTGAGCTGGACGCCGCCAGCAACAACGGCGTGGATAACGTCCGTGCCCTTCGGGAGGAGGCGGTGTATACCCCCTCGGTGCTGAAAAAGCGCGTGTACATCATCGACGAGGTGCACATGCTCTCCACGCCGGCCTTCAACGCCCTGCTTAAAATTCTGGAGGAGCCGCCGGAGCATCTGGTGTTCATTCTGGCCACCACGGAGCTGCACAAGGTGCCCGCCACCATCCTCTCCCGCTGCCAGCGCTACTCCTTCAAGCGCATCCTGCCCCAGGACATCGCCCGCCAGCTTCTCCACATTGCCGGCGAGGAAAACATCGACCTCACCCCCGACGGCGCGGACATTCTGGCACGCATGGCAAACGGCGCCATGCGGGATGCTCTGAGCCTGCTGGATCAGTGCCGCAGCTTTGAGGGAACCCTGAACGCCCCCGCCATTCTGGAGCTTTTGGGGCTGGCCGGCGGGATGCAGGCCGCCCAGCTCATGGAGTTTATTTTGCGCCGAAATACGCAGGACGCCCTGCTGCTTTTCGACAAATTATACTGCGACGGCAAGGACATTGCGGCTCTGCTGCGGGAGCTTTCCGATCTGGGGCGGGATCTGCTGATCCGCTGTTCCGCTCCCCAAGGCGGCAGTGCCCTGCTGACGGGTCTTTATGACGAGATGACCCTTGAAAATCTTAGTGTTTTAGCCTCCGGTCAGCGCCTGCTCTTTATGCTGGACACGCTGGCGCAGGCCCTGGCCGCGCTGGCTTCCAGCGGCAGCCTGCGCACAGAGGCGGAGCTGTGCCTGATGAAGCTGTGCGACGAAACGCTGTGCGGCGACCTTGCGGCGCTGAATGCCCGAATGGAGCGGCTGGAGCGTGCCGCCGCCAAGGGCTTCACGCCAATGCAGCCCCTCGCCGCCAAGGTGGAAAAGGCGGCTGTTGTGTTGGAAAAACCTTTGGCTGTTCCGGCGGAAAAGCCTATTTCCAATGCGGAAAAAGCCGCATCCCAAGCAGATGAGGCGCCTACTGCACCCCAGCCGGAGCCGCCCAAGGCTCCCGTGGAAAACGCACCTCCGCCCGCGCCCGCCAAACCCGCCCCGACGGGGCACGGGGGCATCTGGCAGCGGCTGCAGGATCGCTACAAGGGTGCCCTGCGCATCGACAAGCGGGTCTTCCTCAACGCCGCCTCCGGCACGCTGGCGGACGGCGTGCTGACGGTGACCTGTCGGGACGACATGGTGAAGAAATATCTGGACTGTCCGGAGGTGGTGGAGGTTCTGGAGCGCGTCACAAGCGAGGAGGCGGGCTGTCCCGTGCGGGTAGTCTTCGTGCTGGGGGAGGTAAAAGCTGCGACAAAGCAGACCATGAAGCGTCCCACCGCACCCGAAAAACCTGCACCGCAGCAGGCTCCGCAGGCCGCGCCGGAACGCAGAGAGCCGGAGCAGACATCCCCCTGGGAATCCGCTTCGGCGGGCAGCGACCCCATGAACGAGCTGCTGGCCGAGGGCAGCCGGCTGGATAATTTCAACATTAAATAATATAGAATAAGGAGTGAAAAAACATGGCAAAGGGATACAGCGCAAGAGGCGGATTCTCCGGCGGCGCCGGCATGATGCGCCAGCAACAGCAAATGCAGCAGAGGATCCTGAAGATGCAGCAGGAAATGGAAAAGGCGCAGGCGGACGTGGAGAACGCCTTCTTCTCCGCCACGGCGGGCGGCGGCGTGGTGAAGGCTACGGTCAGCGGCAAGCGGCAGCTCACGGAGCTGGTCATCCAGCCGGAGGCCGTGGATCCCGAGGACGTGGAGATGCTGCAGGATCTGGTGCTCTCCGCCGTGAACGAGGCCATGCGTCAGGCCGAGGAGGCCATGGAGAGCAGCATGCAGAGCCTCACCGGCGGATTAAACATCCCGGGCTTCGGGCTGTAATCCTGCAAAAAAGAAGCGCCCATCGGCACGAATGCCGATGGGTGCTTTTGACTGAAGCAACGCCCAATTCATTGTTTTAGAAACGGATCGCCACGCCAGTCTGCGGACCGGCTCGCAATGACAGGCTGTTTGCATAGGTTGGCACCCGCCGGCAGAAAACGTCGGCGGGTGCTTTTTTATTCAGGAATAGGTGCGCAGGACGGCGGCTACTTTGCCGAGGATGGAGGCATAGCGGCCGTCAATGGGGCTGTAGTTCTCATTTTCCGGCAGGAGCCACACCTCGCCGCCCCTGCGGGACAGGCGCTTCACCGTGGCCTCGTCCTCCAGCAGCGCCACCACGATCTCCCCGTTCTGCGCCGTGGGCTGGCGGTGCACCACCACCAGATCCCCCGGCAGGATGCCGGCGTTCAGCATGGACTCGCCCCGCACGCGGAGGGCAAAAAACTCCCCGTCGCGCCCCTGGGTGTCGAAAGAGATATAGTCATCAATGCACTCCTGCGCCAGAATGGGCGAGCCGGCGGCCACATCGCCCAGCACGGGCACACGGCCGGACGGCATCTCGGCCTCCTGCGCCGGCGCGGGGGCTGCTGCGGCAGGGGCTGCCCGCTCCGTCAGCGTGAGGGCACGCCCCTTGCGGCCGCTCTTGCTGATGTAGCCCAGCTCCTCCAGATGCTTGATGTGGAAATGGACGGTGGAGGGCGACTTCAGCCCCACGGCCTCCCCGATCTCGCGGACGGAGGGCGGATAGCCCTGATTCCGGACGGTGTTTGCGATATAGTCGTATATTTTCTGCTGCATGGCGGTGAGCTTTTGCATCAGATCCCCCTCCTCCGTTGTTTTCCCTTGCAGTATACCACACTTTTCCGCGCATTGCAACAACTGTTCGATTATTTTTTTGAAAAATCTTTTTTCTTTTTACTTGCAATTTATACAGGGGTATGGTATGATGAGCAATACATGATGGATATTATGCCTGCGGGCATCCAATAAATCGGAGGGAAAAACTATGTTGATCGCTATTACTATCGTGCAGCTGCTGGCAGCGCTGGTTCTCATTCTCATCGTGCTGTTCCAGTCCGGCAAGAGTAAGGGCCTGTCCGGCGCCATCGGCGGCATTGCCGATTCCTATATGTCCAAGGGCAAGGCGCGCACCATCGACGCCAAGCTGGCCAAGGCTACCAAGTGGGTGGGCGCGGTGTTCATCATTCTGACGCTGGTGCTGGACTGCATGGTGGCGGCAGGGATGTAATCACATTATATTATAATAAAGAGCATCCGAGGCGAAGGGCTTCGGATGCTTTTTTGCGTTTTTAGATGGAGGCGGAAGGCGGGACGGGCGGGGTAGAACCCCGCCCCTACGCAGGATCGGAGATAGTACGTGGGGACATTACGGATTGCCACACCAGTGACGTCGGTCACTGGCTCGCAATGACAGGAATTATGGAGGTGCGGTGCATGTCGGCGGGGCGTCGGGGACGCCACCCCTTACGGAAAGGACAACAAGAGGTGCAGTGCGCGGCAAACGGCGGGGTGAGGGCACCCCACCCTACGCATGGATCGAGGGTGCGGTGCGCGGGGAATACGGATCGCCGCGTCGCTGCGCTCCTCGCAACGGCAGTTTTTTGGCGGCGCGGAGGTTATCGGAGTCTTCTTATACGGCCGGCTGCTCCAGCGCTGCGTAGATGGCATCCTGGCTGGGAACGATCCAGACTCCCTCCATCATGCTGTCGTCTCCGGCGGGGGCGAGGTCGTGAACGGTGATCTCGCCCAATTCGGACTCGATGTGCAGCGTCTGCCATCCCACAGCGGGCACTGCGTCAAAGCATATCCAGCTATACCCCCAGTTGCCGGCCACATAGGACGAGCCGTTCTGATCGTCTATGGTGACGAAGCTGTCTGTCAGCAGATCCATGGCCATGTCATAGTCGTTGGACAGGAAGAACAGGTACGTCTCTCCGTCCTCGTTCGTCAAGTAGCCCATGAACTGCAAGGCCAGGTCGTCACTGACCCAGAAGGCGTCGCCGCAGGAGGCGTCAATGCCCACGTCGTAATTGTGGTCCGGCTTGGGCGGCTCCGGATCCCAGCTGTCTTTGTTCCAAGGCGCTTTTTCCAGCAGCCCGCCGTCTGCTACCAGCGCAATGAGGATCGCCAGCACAAGGGTGATGACCACGGCCGCCGTGCCATTATCCCGAAGCTTTCCTTTGGCGCGGTGGGGCTTTGCGGGCTTCGGGACGGCCTGGGCAGCCGGCTTTTTCCGCGGTCTGCGGGTCTGCTCCTCAAAGCACTGCTTCTCCTCGTAGCAGACCTTTTCCTCATAGCAGACCTTGCCGGAGCGGGCGGGCGCGCGGTCCGCGCCGTGGTGAACGGAGCCGTCGGCGGCCACCCATTCCCGTCGGGGCGGACGGTTGTAGGCGCCGCAGCGGGGGCAGAAGCCCTCCTTTTGGTAATCATAGCTCTTGCCGCAGGCGGCGCAGCGAACTGTCTGCATCGGTCATCCTCCCCCTTTTGTTTTTTATATCATACAGGCCTCCGGACGGTTTTACCACCTACCGGAGGTTGCATGGCCTGATTTTTTCGGCAACTTTAAGTTTCCTTGGCCGGTACAGCATCCCGCGCTCCGCCGCGCAGGCGTCGCCTCGGTCAAGGCACCATCACCCGCCGGATGACCTTTATAAACCGCTGCCGATCGAAGACCACCGGCACCGGATACACGGGGTTGGCCTCCGCCTCCGCCCACGCCGCCATCTGCGGCAGATCCTCCGTCCGGATGCAGGCAAAGTCCGCGG
>OMQS01000006.1 GCA_900313295.1 uncultured Eubacteriales bacterium | reverse complement strand
ACCGCCGGACATCGCCCTGCTGCTGGAGGAGGCCGGCGAGGAGCTGATGCCTCTGCTGTACCGTCTGCTGCCCAAGGAGCTGGCGGCAGAGGTGTTCGTGGAGCTGGAGTCCGACAGCCAGGAAATGCTCATCAACGGCTTCTCCAACACGGAGCTGAAGGAAGTGCTGGACGAGCTGTACCTGGACGATGCCGTGGATATTGTGGAGGAGATGCCCGCCAGCGTTGTTATCCGTATTCTGGATAAGGCCACCCCGGAAATGCGCAAGTCCATCAACGAAATGCTGCAGTATCCTGAGGACTCCGCCGGCTCCATTATGAATGTGGAGTACCTGAGTCTGAAAAAGGATATGACCGTGGCGGACGCCTTCAAGCGCATTCGCCGTATCGGCGGCGAGCTGGAGACCATCAACATCCTGTATGTCACCGATCCCACCCGCCACCTGCAGGGCGTGCTGTCCGTCCGGGACCTGCTTCTGGCCGACGAGGATGACCGCATTGAGGAGATCATGGACCCCAATGTGGTCTCCGTCACCACCCTGGACGACAAGGAGGATGTGGCCCAGGCCATGAGCAAGTACGACTATCTTGCCATGCCTGTGGTGGACCAGGAAAACCGCCTCATCGGTATCGTTACCGTAGACGATGCCATGGATGTTATGGAGGAAGAGGCCACCGAGGATATGGAGAAGATGGCCGCCATTACCCCCACGGATAAGCCCTATCTGAAAACCAGCGTGCGAAGCACCTTCCAGGCCCGTATCCCCTGGCTGCTTCTGCTGATGGTCTCCGCCACCTTCACGGGTCTTATCATCACCAGCTTTGAGAACTCCCTGGCGGTTTTGCCGGTGCTGACCGCCTACATCCCCATGCTGATGGACACCGGCGGCAACTGCGGCTCCCAGTCCAGCGTTACCGTGATCCGTGCCCTATCCCTGTCCGAGGTCAATTTCTCGGACACCTTCCAGATCATTTGGAAGGAGCTTCGTGTGGCTCTGCTGTGCGGCGTGTGCCTGGCTGTGGCCAATTTTGTGAAAATGATGCTGGTGGATCGGCTGCTGCTGGGCAACACCGCCCTCTCTCCTCTGATAGCCGCCGTAGTCTGCGGGACCTTGGTCTGCACCGTTTTGTGCGCTAAATTTGTCGGCTGCACCCTGCCGCTTCTGGCGAAAAAAATCGGCCTTGACCCTGCGGTTATGGCCTCGCCCTTTATTACCACCATCGTGGACGCCCTGTCCCTTCTCATTTATTTTGCTTTTTCCAAATCGCTTTTGGGCGTATAATCCAAGCATTGCCGCGCAAAATAAGCTCGGGCTTCAAGCCCGAGCTTATTTTTTTGGAGGAAGAAAACTATGTCTAATTGCACCAACGACGGGTGCGCCTGCACCCCCAACTCTGCCATCAAGTGCACCGTTACCAGCTGCGCCCATCACTGCAGCGAGGTCAACAACTGCGGTCTGAACTCCATCCAGATCGGCACCCACGAGAGCAATCCCTCCGTGGATCAGTGCACTGACTGCCAGAGCTTCCGCAAGCTGTAAAGCCCCTTCCCTCCACAGCCGACCCGCTGCGGAGGGGCTACATAAAGGGGGTGCGATCGTGGATAAAAAGTGGAAATACGCTCTCAGCGGCGCTGCCGGAGGGCTTGTAAACGGCCTGTTCGGCGGCGGCGGGGGCACGGTGCTGGTGCCGCTGCTGACGGCATGGTGCAAAACGGAGCAGAAAAAGGCGCTCGCCAGCTGCGTGGCGGTGATCCTCCCCTTCTGCGTCCTGTCCGCCGCCATCTACCTGCTGCGCACGGGGCTGCGCCTGCTGACGGCGCTGCCGTACCTGCTGGGCGGCCTTGTGGGCGGCTTTGTGGGCGGCAAGCTGTTCAAAAAAATGCCGAGCGCGTGGCTGCGGCGGCTCTTCGGCGTCTTTTTGCTCTACGGCGGCGTGCGCTACCTGCTGTGAAAGCGTATGTCCTTCCGGCTCTGGCCGGCTTTTTAATGGGGATCCTCTCGGCCTGGGGCATCGGCGGCGGTACGCTCTTGCTGCTGGTGATGACCCTGTTTTTAGGCGTGGATCAGATCACCGCCCAGGGCGTGAACCTCCTCTATTTTCTCCCCACGGCGGCCATGGCCGTGGCGCAGCACCGAAAAAACGGTCTCCTGGACGCCCCTCTCCTGCGCTCCGCCATCCCGTGGGGGCTTCCCGCGGCGGCGCTGGGTTCCCTTCTGGCCACAGCCGTGGACGTAGCCGTGCTGAAAAAGCCCTTCGGCGTCTTCCTGCTTCTGTCCGGCCTCTACACCGTCTTCGGCAAGTCCCCCCAGAGCAGCTGACAGCGCCGCCACAGGTTTCTCTCTTTTTTATGTCATTTTGTCGCCGTTATTTCGTCGCTGTCAGCGTCACAAGGCAGTGGATCTCCTTTCCTTCCCGCAGGAGGGTCAGATCCACCGTGTCCCCGCCGTGCAGGGTGCGGCGGTAATCCATCAGATCCCAGTTGTTGTGGATCGCGTGTCCGTCCACGGCCACCAGCACATCGCCGGGCAGCACGCCGCCCGCCTCCGCCGCCAGCCCCGCTTCCACGGAGTGCACGGTCACATAGCTGCTCCCGTCCTCCGCCTGCTCCGTGACAATGGTGAAGCCGAAGGTGGGGATGCCGCGGAACTCGCCGAAGGTCATGATGTCGTTGACCACATAGGCCACCTGCGAGGTGGGCAGCGCAAAGCCCAGCCCCTCCACCGTCGCCTCGGCGCCGCTGCCGTTGCGGCTCATTTTCATGGTGATGATGCCGATGACCTGCCCGTACTCGTTGATGAGGGGGCCTCCGGAGTTGCCATTATTCACGGCAGCGTTGGTCTGGATCATGGTGAGCGTCCTGCCGTCCAGCTCCATCTGCCGCTCAAGGCCGGAGATCATGCCGTTGGTAAAGGTCGCCCGCAGCTTCAGATTCAGCGGGTTGCCGATGGCATACGCCGTTTCGCCCACGCTGCAGTAGTCGGAGTCGCCGAATTCCGCCGGCGTCAGCCCTTCGGCCTCCTGCGCCTTCAGCACGGCGATGTCCCGCTCCGGAGCATAGCCCACCAGCTTGGCCTCGTAGGTGACACCGGTGTCCAAAACGATCATGCTGCTCACAGCGCCGGACACCACATGGGCGTTGGTGATAAAGTACCCGTCCTCCGTCAGCAGAACACCGGTGCCCATAGAGCTGGTGCCTGCGGCGTTGGTGGCCAGCACCGTCACCGTGGACGGCCCCGCCTTCCGGTAGACCTCCGCCGGCGTCAGCGCCGTTTCCAGCGGAGCGGCCAGCTCCATGCGAACGGACGGCTCCGGCGGGCTGACGGGCACAAAGCAGTGCTCGCTGCCGGAAATATCCACAATGCTGCCGGCGCTTCCGTCATCGGGCACCGACGACGAATCGTCGGAAAAGATGGACACCAGCAGCGCCGTCAGTCCCACAGCCGCCGCCAGCACCGCCGCCAGGATCACAAAAACGACCCAGCCCTTCTTTTTCTTCTTGGTCGGTGCCGCCTGGGGCTGCGGCCGGACGCTTTGGGGCAGCGGCTCCGGCTGCACATAGCAGTGCACCACCTCCGTCCCCTGCTCTCGGGGCACATACCATGACACGACCTCTCGGCTCTCCTCGCCGGCGGGCGTCACGTTGTTTTCGTCTATCATTTTTCCTGTTCCTCCCCGTAGCTGCGGGTGCTATCCGCCATCTGCACCGTAAAGCTGAAAGCCGTTACCCCGTTTTCGCTGGTCACGGTGATCTGCTCCTTGTGCTGGTTGAGTATCGTTTTCACCACATACAGCCCCAGCCCGTAGCCGTCCTTGTCCACGCTGCGGGACTTGTCCGACTTATGGAACCGTTCAAACAGCAGCGGGATCTCCTGCGCCGGAATGGTGTTGCCGGTGTTGCGCACGGTGACCACCGCCTTCTCCCCCCGACAGGCCAGCCCCAGATACAGCGTGGAGTGCTCCGCCGCATACTTGGTGGCGTTTTCCAGCAGATTGTAGACCACCTGCGTGATAAGCTCGTTGTCCCCCCGCACCATAACGGAGTCCTCGGGGATGTTCGCCTCCACGTCCAGCCCCCGCTGGTTGATCTTCTGCTCCATGCTCAGCAGCGCAATACGCATGCTCTCGCACAGGTCAAAGTCCTCCTTGTGCATCTCCTGGGACTGGATCTGGGAAATATCCAGCATCCGCCGCACCAGCCGGCTGAGCCGGTGGCTCTCGTCGGAGATGATCTGCAAATATTTCCGCTCGTCCTTCTGGGGGATGGTCCCGTCCAGAATGCCGTCGGTATAGCCGGCAATGGAGGTCATAGGCGTTTTCAGCTCGTGGGAGATATTGGCGATAAAGTCCCGCCGCTGCCGCTCCGTTTCCGAAAGAGAATCGGCCATCATGTTAAATGACCGTGCCAGCTCGCCGATCTCGTCGCCCCGCCCCTCGTCCTCAATGCGCATGTCAAAGTTTCCCGCAGCATAGGCGCGGGTACCCTTGAGCATTTCTTTAATGGGCTGGATCTGCCGCATGGACATAAAGGAGCTGGCCACAAAGGAAATGAGCAGCACAATGGCCGAGATCATGAAAAACAGCCCCGTAAACGAGCGCCACAGGCGCATGAGCTGGGTGGCGTCGATCATGGCCAGCACCATGCCCACTACCTGCCCGTCCGCCGTTTTCACCGGCAGACCCACGGCAAACTGCCGCAGCCGGTACAGCCCTCCCAGGGTGGTGTTCCCCTCAAAGCCGTTTTCATTCTCCAAAATCTGGGTCTGCAGCTCCTCCGGCAGGCGTATGCTCTTGCCGGCGAGATCCGAGTCCGTAGTCAGCAGCGCCTGTCCGTTTCCGTCGCAGATGAGGAAGTTCACCTCCGTCATCATGCTGGCCACGCCCGCCATGCGGCTGAGGCTGCTGTCTTGCCCGCCCTCGTCGCTCTCGTCCACTGTCAGATACTCCTCTGACATCTGCACGATGAGCTGCGCCCGCACCTTCATCTCGTCCCGCTTTTCGCCCACGAGGTAGTTGTAGCTTAAGGCGTAAAACGAAGCGCCCAGCAGCAGCAGCGTCAGCATCACGATGCCCGCAATGAGACTGAACTGCTGCCAGTAAAGGCTGCGGAACTTGTTTTTGATCTCCTTCATCATCACTTCACTTCAAACTTGTACCCAACGCCCCACACGGTCTTCAGCGCCCACTGATCGGACACATTCTCCACCTTTTCCCGCAGGCGCTTGATGTGCACGTCCACGGTGCGGCTGTCGCCGAAATAGTCAAAGCCCCACACCTCGTCCAGCAGCTGGTTGCGGGTATACACCCGATTGGGGGTGCTGGCCAGATGGTACAGCAGCTCCAGCTCCTTGGGGGGCGTGTCGATCTTCTTGCCGTCCACGATCAGCTCATAGCTGTCCAGGTCGATGATGAGCTTGTCGAAAACCAGCCGCTTCTTCGTGTCGTCGGGGATCTCGCTGCGGCGCAGCACGGCGTTGATGCGCGCCATAAGCTCCTTCATCTCAAAGGGCTTGATGATGTAGTCATCCGCCCCCATTTCCAGCCCCGTGATGCGGTCGTTCACCTCGCTCTTGGCGGTGAGCATGATGATGGGCACCTTGCTGGTCTCGCGGATCTTGCTGCACACCGCCCAGCCGTCCATAACAGGCAGCATGATGTCCAGCAGCACCAGATCCGGCGCCTGCTTTTCAAATTCCTCAATGGCCTTGCCGCCGTCGTAGGCGCTGCGCACCTCGAACCCTTCCTTTTCCATATATATGCGGATCAGATCCGATATGTTGCGGTCATCCTCCACTACCAGAATATTGCGTGCCATGGGGCATCCTCCTTTGTTCCCGCCGGCAGGCGGTCTTTTCTTTTTTTATTATACCGTGAAAATGTCCGTTTTCCTGAACATTTTGTAAACATCCCAATGCCGCCATGCGCAGCCGCGCTTCCGTAGGGGACGATGCCCACATCGTCCCGCATGTTGACCACCGCACCTCTTATCAAAATCTCTGTCATTGTGAACCAGTGACCGACGTCACTGGTGTGGCAATCCGTACTCCCCACGCACCGCCCCCCTGTCACACAGAGAACACGGATTCCCACGTCGCTGCGCTCCTCGGAATGACATTTTTATGAAATGCATCGGGTATCAGCGGGGTAATCGCCCCATTTTAACTTTAGAATTATATCATGTTTGTTTCCACGTTTCAATAGAAACCCCTCGGTAATACCACTGCAAAATTTCCTGCCAGGTCTTACCTTCTTTGGCCATGGTGTTGGCGCCGTACTGGCTCATGCCCACCCCGTGGCCGAACCCCGTCACCCGAAATGTAATCGCGCTTTCCGTACACTCCACGGTGAAGCACGCCGAGCGCAGCCCCAGAATGCTCCGCACCCGCGTTCCCCGCAGCGGTACGCCCCCTATAGTCACGGACTCCACCCGATTGGAGCTGTTCTTCTGCAAGTCCGTCACCCAGCCCGTGGGCGAGCCTTCCAGCTTGGCCGTCGGCTCCGCCGCCAGAATTTTCTCCCGAAATTCCGCGGGGGTAAAGGTGTTCACGCTGTAATAATTCGGCACGGCGTCCGCCCCCTCGGGACTTTCCACGCTCACGAGATACGGCCGATCCGACACCCACGCGTCGCTGCTCTTGGCCGTGACCCCCGCCGAGGAGGAGTGGAACGCCGCCAGGATGGGCTGCCCGTCATAGAGCATCACCTGCCCGTCCGTTTCCTCTACAGATTGTAGTATTTTTCGATTATATTCCTCATAGTTATCGCCCCAATTGCTTTTTGCCCGCTCTTCCGACACCCATGCGTTGCAGCAGCGGTAGTCCATGCAGATGTCGGCGTCGGGGTGGCTGCGCTTGCGCCCGCCCTGTATGTTGTAGTAGATGTAGGTGCGCTCCGCCACGGCCTGCGCCTTCAGCGCCTCCTCCTCGAAGGTGGCCGGCATCTCCCCCCGCACCACCCCCGGCAGGTACTCCGCCATAGTCATCTTCACGGTCTTCTCTCCGTCATAGACCTGCAGCACCGACTGGCTGTCCTCCAAAACGTTCTTTTCCTCCTGCCGGGTGGGCGTGTCCGTTTTTTCCGGCTGCGCCTGCGCCGGCTTCGGTGCCAGCAGCCATGCGCCGCCGAACAGCAGCAGCACCCACGCGACCCCTGCGGTCAGAGCTTGCTTCATTGGTATCCGCCTCCTTTTGGCCATGTCTATGCGCCGTTGAGCGGAAACATACCGCAAAAACCAAAAGGCAGGGGACTTTTGGCGAAGTCCTCTGCCTAAATTGGTAGGAAGATTGATGAAAAAGTTTTCTGACTGTACTCATCATATCCTCCGGATATTAAAAAAGTTATCCCTCATTTATTAAAAAAGTATTAAATCCTCCGGAGCCTGCGGAAAAAATCCGACAGCACCCCGCGGCATTCCTCCTCCAGCACGCCCCCCACCAGCGCCGGATGCGTGGGGAAGTCCTCCATGAACAGATTCAGCACGCCGCCGCAGGCGCCCATCTCCCGATCCCTCGCGCCGTAATACACCTTCGGGATGCGGGCGTTGAGAATGGCTCCGGCGCACATGGGGCACGGCTCCAGCGTCACATACAGCGTACACTCGTCCAGCCGCCAGGTGCCGAGATACTCGTTGGCCTGCCGGATGGCCTCCATTTCGGCGTGGGACTGGGTGTGCTGCTTTTCCTCCCGTCGGTTGCGCCCCCGCCCGACGACCTGCCCCTGCCGCACGATGACGCAGCCCACGGGCACTTCTCCCGCCTCCGCCGCTTCCCGCGCCAGCGCCAGCGCCTGCCGCATATAATCTTCATGCTCCATGGATGTTCTCCTTTTTTGAAAAAAAATCTGTCCCCCCGATTAAACGCCGTCATAAATGGCCAAACTGACAGTAAAATGAAACAAGGCTTACGCCGGGAGGATCGCCATGAAAAATCAATCCGCAACCGTGAATTTGGATCTGAGGATGCTGGAGCTGCGTCAGGAGATCTGGGACACTGCGCAGGAGCTGCGCCACGCGTATGACCGTTTTGACTTCGTCACAGACCCCGCTCTCATCGAGGCCGGGATCTACGACATCAACGCTCTGAAATCCCGCTATGACTTCCTTCTGCGCAAGCTGAAGGCCATGCAGGGTCTTGCGGTGCGTCCGGAGGCGTCGGCGCCGCCGCGTACAGAACCCGCCTGCATGCCGGCGGGAAATATGAATGGGGGAAAATCATGTCCGTCGTAGAAAAAATAGCGCTGGGACTCACACTGCTGTTTCTGGTGGTGGTGTGCCTGCGGCTGTTCGCCGCGCCGCTGAAGCTGGCGCTGAAGGTCGTCTTCAACTCCGCCCTGGGCTTTGGCGCTCTGTGGCTGCTGAACCTCACCACCACCGTCACGGGTCTTTCGCTGGGGCTGAACATTTTCAACGCCGCCGTCATCGGCATTCTGGGCGTCCCCGGCTTCGGCCTGCTGCTTTTGGTGCAGTGGGTGCTTACATAATGATTTCATAATAGGCCGGGCGGGCGGAAAATCCGCCCGTTTTTTGTTGACATTTTCCGCTTTTTATTTGGATCTTATCCGCTTTCAGCCCCCGTTTTAGCCTACCTCTCCATCTCCTCCAGATTCCAGCCGTACAGGGGATAGCGCTGCACGGCGCCGAAGATCTTCTGCCGCAGGTTGGGGTACTTCTCCTCCAGCCCGACCAGCAATTCCTTTACCTCCTGCCGGCGGGTAGAGCCGTTGGCGGGACAGGGATTCTGCACCACCGGAAGCCGGAGCTTCGCCACCGCCCGACGCACCTCGTCCTCGTGGCAATAGAGCAGCGGCCGGATCTGGGTGATGCCGCTGCGATCCAAATATGTCACCGGCTGGAAGCAGCCGATGCGCCCCTCGAAGAGCAGATTCATCAGCACGGTCTCCACGGCGTCGTCAAAATGGTGGCCGAGGGCGATTTTTGAAATGCCCAGCTCGACCAAAGCGGTGTTCAGGCTGCCGCGGCGGAGCTTGGCGCACAGGGAGCAGGGGTTCTTCTCCTTCCGCTCCTCAAAAACGATCTGGTACACCGGCACGGAGATGCGGGTATACGGCACGTCCAGCTCCCGACAAAGATCTGCCACGGCATCAAAGCTCATGCCCGGTGTGCCCGTTTCCAAGGTGATGGCGTGTACCTGAAACGGCACAGGGTAAAACCGCCGCAGACGGGCAAGCGCCGTCAGCGTCAGCAGGCTGTCCTTGCCGCCGGATACACCCACCGCCACGGTCTCACCGGCATCTATCATGTGGTAATCCTCCACACAACGGCGCACAAGTCCCAGTATATGCTGCATAGGGTCATTCCTCCGAAAATATAAAATGCAAAATCAGAAAACGAGAGATAATGAGAGAAAACAGAAGATAACAGCAGGAGTTTGCCATATAAATCAAATTCGTATTGACAAGCTGCACCGAACGTGGTATAAATAATCTTGCGTGTTGAGCGCAAGTCTATTGTTTTCTCTCTCCCCCCGATTTTACCAAGGGAGCATGAAAAAGTAAAGCAATACATTATTATATTGGAGGAAAAACACCATGTCCACTTTTATGGCAAACAAGGGCAACATCGTCCGCAAGTGGTACGTCGTTGATGCCGCCGGCAAGCCCCTGGGCAAGACCGCCGTCATCGTGGCTGACCTGCTGCGCGGCAAGGGCAAGCCCACCTATACCCCCCATGCCGACTGCGGCGACAATGTCATTGTCATCAACGCCGGCAAGGCCATCCTCACCGGCAACAAGATGGAGCAGAAGTATTACCGCACCCACTCCGGCTGGGTGGGCGGCCTGAAGGAGACCAAGTACCGCATTCTCATGCAGGAAAAGCCCGAGGTGGCCGTCCGTGTGGCCGTGCGCGGCATGATGCCCCGCAACATCGTCACCAAGGACTCCCTGAAGCGTCTTCACATTTATGCCGGTGAGCAGCATGAGCATCAGGCTCAGAAGCCCGAGCTGGTCAAGTAAGGAGGAAAAGAAGAATGTATCAGTCCAAGAATCCCTATAAGTACGGTACTGGCCGTCGTAAGTCCTCCGTGGCCCGCGTCCACCTGTTTGAGAACGGCACCGGCACCATCACCATCAATGGCCGCGATATCGACGATTATTTCGGCCTGGAGACCCTGAAGATGGTCGTTCGTCAGCCCCTGAATACCACCTCCACCCTGGGCAAGGTGGACATCGTTGCCACCGTCGAGGGCGGCGGCGTGTCCGGCCAGGCCGGCGCTCTGCGTCACGGCATCTCCCGGGCTCTGCTGCAGGTGAATCCCGACTTCCGTCCCATTCTGAAGAAGGCCGGTTTCCTCACCCGCGATCCTCGCATGAAGGAGCGCAAGAAGTACGGTCTCAAGGCCGCCCGTCGCGCACCTCAGTTCAGCAAGCGCTGATCGAGACTTCAAAATGCCCAAAAACCCCGGAACCATGCGGTTTTCCGGGGTTTT
>OMQS01000014.1 GCA_900313295.1 uncultured Eubacteriales bacterium | reverse complement strand
TCCCTGAGGAGCTGGATTTTGCCTCCATTGACGTATCTTTTATATCTCTGAAGCTGATTTTTCCGGCGCTTTACGGTCTGCTGCGCGAGGGCGGGGAAATTGCCTGCCTTATTAAGCCGCAGTTTGAAGCCGGACGGGAGAAGGTGGGGAAGAAGGGCGTTGTCCGTGACCCCGCCGTGCATCTGGAGGTGCTGGAGCATTTTTTGCAGCATGCAAAGGTAAATCACTTTACAGTGCTTGGAATTACTTATTCTCCCATTCGTGGACCTGAGGGAAACATCGAGTATCTCGGCTTTCTGCGCAAGTCTGACGAGGAGGATGAGCCTGTCGACCTAAACGCCATCGTGGAGGCGTCGCACAGCGCATTAAAGGAGTAAAACCATGGATAAAAAGAAGATCATACTGTGCCCTAATCCCTATCGGGACAGGGATATGCGTGTTGCGGCGCGGTCAAAGGCCATTCTGGATGAATGCGGCTTCAGCACCATCGTTTGCCTGCCGTTTCAGAAGGAGGGATACGGAGCCGATCTGGGGTTTCCCATCGGCCAGCTTGCCCAGGAAATCAAGCAAGCCGATCTCCTCATCGCCTTCGGCGGCGACGGAACGATCCTGCACCTTGCCAAAACCGTCGCCATGAACAATGTGCCGGTTTTGGGCATTAATCTGGGCAGCCTGGGCTTTATGTCCGAGCTGGAGCCTAACGAGCTGGAGCGGCTGCGAGATCTGAAAGACTGGAACCTCACTGTGGAGGAGCGCATGATGCTGGATGTGTCCGTGCTTCGGGCAGGACGCATGGTTTACAGCACCATCGCCCTCAATGACGCCGTTATTTCAAAAGGATCCATTGCCCGCGTTGTGCGGCTGGAGATCTTCACGGAGGAAGGCTTCTTGACCCGTGTCGGCGGCGACGGTGTGGTGATCTCTACGCCCACAGGTTCCACCGGCTATTCTATGGCCACCGGCGGCCCTATTGTAGAGCCTACTGCCCGCAACATTGTCATCAGCCCCATCTGCCCCCATTCCACCCGCTCCAGCAGCTATGTGCTGGATCCCTCCCATGTGATCCGCGTGATCGCGCCGGACGCAAACCGGAAGTTCGTTTATCTTTCCTCTGACGGCGGCAAGGCCTTTTCACTGAAAAACGAGGACGTTGTGCAGGCGAGTCTGTCCAAGCACACGATGAAATTGGTTCGTCTGTCCAAAAAGAGTTTCTGCGAGATCTTGGACAAAAAAATGGCTATGGAGGCTGCAAAATATGAAAAATGACCGTCAAAAAATGATTTTGGAAATTATTGCGCAGGAAGTCGTGGAAACGCAGGAGCAGCTTCTGGCTCTGCTGCAGGCTCGGGGCTTTACCGGCACACAGGCGACAATTTCCCGAGATATAAAGCAGCTGCACCTCATCAAGGCGCCGGCAGGGCAGGGGAAGTACCGCTACGCCGTGTCCGACCACGGCGCCAAGATCAATATTGCCAATAAACAGCAGACGATCTTCCGCGAGAGCATTCTTCGAGTGGATTATGCGCAGAATCTGGTCGTTCTGCATACCATGGTCGGCCTGGCCAACGGCGCCGCCGCTGCGCTGGACGGTATGGACATTGACTTTCTCATCGGTACGCTGGCAGGCGATGACACGGTGCTGCTGATCATGCGTGATAACGAGAGCGCCGCGGAACTTGCCACCAGCATCAAAATGATGCTGCACTGATACGGAGGGAGAACAATATGCTGGATCTTCTGCATATTGAGAATATTGCCATCATTGAGCAGGCGGACATAACCTTCCGCCCGGGCTTCAATGCGCTGACCGGAGAAACCGGCGCCGGAAAATCCATCGTTATCGATGCACTGAGCGCTGTTTTAGGGCAGCGTGCCTCCCGCGAGCTGATCCGCACCGGTGCCGATCACGCTTTTGTCAGCGCCGTTTTTTCACAGATACCGCAGGGGCTGGGCGCCGACATGGGCATTGAGGATGCAGAGGAGTGGCTGCTGCAGCGTGAGATCTATGCCGACGGCAAAAACGCCTGCCGGTTGAACGGTCGTCCCATGACCGTCACCCAGCTGCGCACACTGGGCAACCGCCTGCTGAACATCCATGGTCAGCATGACGGGCAGCAGCTGCTGGACGAAACGCAGCACATCATTTATTTGGATCAGTACGGAAGGTATGCGCCTTTACAGGCCGCTTATTCCGAGAAATATTCCGCCTTACAGGAGATTCAAAATAAGATCTCCGCCTTGCAGATGGACGAAGCCGAAAAGGCTCGCCGAATAGATACCCTGCAGTTTCAGATCAACGATCTGGAGCGCGCTGATCTGCAGGCCGGAGAGGAAGAGGAGCTTTTGCAGCGGCGGAATCTACTGCGCAACGGTGAAAAAATCATTTCTGCCATTCAGGGGGCTGATTACTGCCTCAATGGCAGCGACCAAAGCGATGGAGCGCTGTCGCTGCTGCAGCAGGCGCAGGAACAGCTCTCCTCCGTGCGAAATATGAGTGAAAGCTTTTCGCAGCTATATGATCGTCTGGAGGCGGTCTACAGCGAGGTGTATGACATTGCCTATACCGTGCAGGACAAAAAGGACGAATTTGACTTTACACCGAACGAACTGGATGCCGTGGAGAGCCGCTGCGATCAGCTGTATCGGCTGAAGAAAAAATACGGAGCCACAGTGGAGGATATGCTGGCCTATCTGGAGCGATGCCGGCAGGAGCTTGACCAAATCGCCTATGCCGATGACACCTTAGCTCTGCTGCAGAAGAAGCAGGAGAAGGCCATGCAGGCGGTTCTGTCCGCGGCTGAGGCGCTTTCTAAGCGGCGCAAAGAGGTTGCCAAAGAGTTGGAGCAGAAGATACTTACCGAGCTTCGGGAGCTGAACATGGGCTGCATCCGTTTTGAGGTGGCATTTTCTCCGAAGAAGCCGGATGCCAGCGGCATGGACGAAGTTCGTTTTCTTATGTCGGCCAACGTGGGCGAGGAGCTGCGGCCTATTCAGAAGATCGCTTCCGGCGGCGAGTTGGCTCGCATCATGCTGGCGATGAAGAATGTATTCTCCCAGCAGGAGGAAATCGGAACCATGGTTTTCGACGAGGTGGACACCGGCGTTTCCGGTCGGGCGGCGCAAAAGGTCGCCGAAAAAATGGCGCGTATCTCTCGCCGGAAGCAGGTTCTGTGCGTGACGCATCTGCCGCAGATCGCCGCCATGGCCGACACGCATTTTTCCGTGGAAAAGGGAGTATCCGGTGGGAGAACCTTTACAAAGGTGCAGGAGCTGACCCGACAGCAGCGCCGCGAGGAGCTGGCGCGGCTCACCGGCGGCCTGCAAATTTCGCAGACGATGCTGGACGGCGCCGAGGAACTTCTGGCCGCGGCAGATGATTATAAAAAAACATTGGCCTAAGCGGTTGACAAAGGGTGAATTGTTCTTTATAATATCTGCAAGTTCATATTCTACAGCGTTGATGGGAACAAGTAGCGCCGAACTTGCCTGCCAAGAGAGCCTCCGGTTGGTGCAAGGGGGAGAGGCAAACGGCGGCGAATACATCCCTAAGCTGCCTTCCGAACGGGCAATGCCTCAGTAGGGATGCGTCGGGTGCGCCCGTTACAGCGTAGGAGTGCGCTGCACTCCATGAGGCCGCTGACCGCGAGGCTGCGGCGAATATGAGGTGGTACCGTGACTGAATGTCGCCCTCTGTCGAAAACGACAGGGGGCATTTATTCTCCTGTCATAAACGCAAAAAGAAGAAAGGAACGCAAAAAAATGGGAATTTACGAAGAATTGATCGCCCGCGGGCTGATCGCACAGGTGACCAATGAGGAAGAGATTCGTGATATGGTCAATAACGGCAAGGCCACCTTCTACATCGGCTTTGACTGCACGGCGGACTCCCTGCATGTGGGGCACTTTATGGCACTGTGCCTGATGAAGCGGCTGCAGATGGCCGGCAACAAGCCTATCGCCCTCATCGGCGACGGCACGACCCTCATCGGCGACCCCTCCGGCCGCACCGATATGCGCCAGATGCTGACCGAGGAAACCATCAAGCACAATGCCGAGTGTTTCAAGCGCCAGATGGAGAAATTCATTGATTTCTCTGACGGTAAGGCCATGATGCTCTATAACTCCGAGTGGCTGAAGCCGCTGAACTATATTGAGCTTCTGCGGGAAGTGGGCGGCTGCTTCTCCGTGAACAATATGCTGCGCGCCGAGTGCTACAAGCAGCGCATGGAAAAGGGTCTGAGCTTCCTGGAGTTCAACTACATGATCATGCAGAGCTACGACTTCTACTACATGTTCCAGCACTATGGCTGCAATATGCAGTTCGGCGGCAATGACCAGTGGAGCAATATGCTGGGCGGCACGGAGCTGATCCGCCGCAAGCTGGGCAAGGACGCCCACGCCATGACCATTACGCTGCTGCTGAACTCCGAGGGCAACAAAATGGGCAAGACCGCCAAAGGCGCCGTCTGGCTGGATCCCAACAAGACCAGCCCCTTCGAGTTCTATCAGTACTGGCGCAATGTGGATGATGCGGACGTGCTGAAGTGCATTCGCATGCTGACCTTCCTGCCTCTGGAGCAGATCGACGAGATGGACGGCTGGGAAGGCTCCAAGCTCAACGAAGCCAAGGATATTTTGGCCTATGAGCTGACCAAGCTGGTTCACAGCGAAGAGGAGGCCGATAAGGCTCGGGAGGCCTCCAAGGCTCTGTTCTCCGGCAAGGGCGACGCCACGCACATGCCCGCCACTGAGATCGCAGCCGACAAGCTGCAAGACGGCAAGATTGGCATTATGCCGCTGCTGGTGGAATGCGGCCTGTGCGCTTCCAACAGCGAAGCCCGCCGCTTGGTACAGCAGGGCGGCGTTGCCGTGAATGATGAAAAGGTGGAGTCCATCGACGCCTCCTTTGATGCTGACAGTCTGCTGGGCGAAGGCATCATCATCAAAAAGGGCAAAAAGATCTTCCACAGAGCATTTATGAAGTAATATTTGCCGGTCAGAGGCTCCCTGCCACGGTGGGGAGCCTTTTTTCCTTGAAAAAACGCAGGGAATATAGTATAATGATTCGGCATGAAATGATTCTTTACAGACTGGAATGAAGCTATATGAAAACGAGCGATTTTAATTTTGATCTGCCGCAGGAGCTGATCGCGCAGACGCCCATTGAGCGGCGGGACGCCTC
>OMQS01000073.1 GCA_900313295.1 uncultured Eubacteriales bacterium | reverse complement strand
CTGGAAATCGTGTTGTCGTCAAAAGCGGCACGAGGGTTCGAATCCCTCCCACTGCGCCAAAAAAAGCAACGATCTTCAGCTGAAGGTCGTTGCTTCTTATTTTCCTCCACCGCGCCCCTGTTTTCGGTTTTCTCCTCTTGACATTCCCCCGCCTATCCTGTATGATAGCCCCAAATCGTACACCGATGTACGACTGCCCGCCGCCTTCCGAAAAAAAACTGCGGCGCGGCCATTTGCAAGGCTTTTTCCACTTTTCAAAAAACAACCTCGGGCAGCGGCTCTCTCCCCTGTCCCCCCGCAGAAAGGCAGGCGATCCCGTGACAGAAAACAAGCAGGATAAGCAGGAATTGTTCCAGATCGGCGAGGTGTGCAAGGCCATGGGTCTGTCCCGCCGTATCCTGCTGAACTACGAGGAGCTGGGGCTGCTCACGCCGGCCATGCGGCGGGAGGACAAGGGCTTCCGGTACTATTCCGCCGACAATCTGGCGCACATTCGCGTCATCCGCAACCTGCAGGAGCTGGGGCTTTCCCTGTCGGCGATTCGCTCCTATTTCGGCGACACCGGCCAGCTGGAGGATCAGATCCAGCACCTGGTGGATCTGCGCAACCGTCTGGATCAGTATATTGCCCAGCTCCGCATGCGGCAGGGTGAGGCCACCGACCCCGAAGTTTGCATGGTCACTCTCCCCGCCTTCACCGCCTACTGCCGCGACTTCAGCGGCGCGGATCTGCAGGCGAAGACCGCCCTCCTGCGCCAGACCTACATTGATGCCGCCCACTCCTACTCTTTGGATTTTCATAGCCGCATGTGCACCCAGCTCTCTATCCGCAATCCCGACAGCGGCACCTTCATCATCCCCGTGTCGCCGGAGAGCCAAGGCCCCTGCATCCGCAAATTTGACCAGACCTCCGCCCTCAGCCTGTTTTTCCGCGGCGCCTACGAGGAGTTCCCGCCGCTCCATGCCCGCCTGCTGGCTTACGCCGAGGCTCACGGCATGACCCCCCACGGCTACTTCCGCAACATCTACATCGAAGGTCCGCCCACCCACGGCTCCAACAAGGCCGCCTACGCCTCCCAGCTGACTCTGCCCATCAAGTTCATGGACGTATAAGCGCCCACGAATGCCGCCAAAAAACGGCCAGACGCCGCAAAGACCTATCTGCCATGCGCAGGGGTCGGCCTCCGGACAACCCGACCGACAGGCTTTCCGTTTTTCGCATCTAAAGCCCCCCTGCCGCGGGCACGCACCGCTCGCAGCAGGGGGTCTTTTTTTAAATCTCGCCGATCTTTCGCAGGGTGTCCTGCCGCACTTCCTCCCGCAGCGCCGTGAGGTACGGGGAAAAGGCCACCTTGTCGTCACCGTAGGTCTTGTTCAGCTCGTATTCCCGTGGGATCCACGTGGAGAGGTCGGAAAAATTGTGCTGGATCACCGCCTCCAGATTGTCGATGGCTTTGTAAATTCGCGACTCCAGGCTCTCCCGCCGCTCCATCTCGTCGTAAAGCGCCGTCATCTCGTCGCGGCATACCTTCGGCAGCGCCGCCACCCACTCCCGCAACAGTTGCTCCTCCGTCCGCTCGTTCTCCTCCGTCTTTTCAAAGGTGGGGATGTCGCCGGTGAAGGCCTCCCCCAGATCGTGGATGAGGCACATGCGGATCACCTTGTCCATGTCCGCCTCCGGAAATTCGTCCTGCAGGAAAAATGCCATCAGCGCCGCCATCCAGCAGTGCTCCGCCACGCTCTCGTGTCTGCCCTTTTCCGTGTAACAGTGCCGTGTGGTGTCCTTCAGCCGCACCGCCACGGCCATGGCTTTCAGCAGCTCTCTTGCTTCCATGGTCATTCCCTCCGTTTTTTGTTATTAATAAATATATCGGATGTCGACAGCCTTACCTGTTCAGAATCTTTGCCGGCAGCGGCCGCCGCACCTTCATGGCGCCCTTGGGGCAGAACTCCTGGCAGCAGAAGCAGCGGATGCACACCGAGCGGTCAATGTGGGGGAGCCTGTTTTTCATGCCGATGGCGTGCGCCGGACAGATACCCGCGCACTGGCCGCAGCCCACGCACTCCCGCGCCCGCACTGCAGGCACCGAGGCCAGCGCCCCCTTGGCCACGCCCCCGAAGATCTTGCCCAGAACCCCCGGCAGCTGGGCGTCGAACTGGGTGCTGACGCAGTTTTCGATGCGGTCGAAATCCGCCGCCACAAAGTCCTCCGACCAGCCCGCCGCCTCCGGCTCCTCCGTCTGCAGAAGCAGGCCGCACGCCATAGCCTTCACCAGCGTCGGCACCCGCTGCGGATCCAGCCCGATGACCCGCGCGCACACCAGATCCAACTTGCCGGGGTCGGTGCCCGCCAGAATCGCTCCCAGCGGGCGGGGCTTTCCGGCGGTGGGACCGTTGCCCTCCATGGCCACCACTGCGTCCACGATGCATAGTTTCGGCTTGAAATAACGGTTCAGATCCAGCAGCATGCCGGCAAAATCCATGGGGTCGGGGAAGCGGAAATGGTACTCCGGCTTCACCGTCCCCGGCACCGTGCCGAACATGTTTTTCACCGCCGCCGACAGGGACATCATGCCGTGGCTTTTCAGCTTGCAGAAGTTGATGATAGCGTCAGCCTCGTCCAGATAGGCGGTGTACTGAAAGGTCTTCGCCGCAATAGCCTCGGGAAAATGGGCGGTCTTCTGCTCGAAATTCCGGTTCAGCCGCCCGCCGAATTCCTCCACGGCTCCCACGCCGGTGGCGGCGTACACCCGATTCACATAGGCGGGGGTATATAGCCCGCCGGGGCTGTCCCCCACCACCACCTGCGCCCCCCGCTGCACCAGCAGCTTCGTCAGGGCGCACAGCAGCACCGGATGGGTGGTGGCCGCCGCCTCGGGCTTCAGAGACGACACCAGGTTCGCCTTGATGGCCACCCGCATGCCGGACTTCACCCAGTCCAGCCCGCCCAGCGGCTCCAGCACCTGCAAAAGCGCCGCCTCCGCCGCCTCCATGTCATATTTTTCGCACCGAACGATGGATACATCTGCCATGTCTGCGCCCTCTTTCCGTCTGTTTTTCTCTGTTATTGTACCCGATGCCGCCGTCGGTGTAAAGCCCGTCCCACGCAAAAAGATCCCCGCCGCCGAAAACAGCGGTGGGGATCTTCCATTCGTCAATCAATTCTGCTCTGCCAGTTTTTCCAGCGCTGCGCGGGCGGCGGTCTGTTCGGCCTCCTTCTTGCTGCGCCCCGTGCCGGCGGAGAGCGGCTCCCCGTTGAGCAGCACGGCGGCCTCGAAGATCTTGGCGTGATCCGGCCCCGTGGCGCCGATCATCTCATAGCTCAGGGTAGACCCGCTCTTGCGCTGCACCAGCTCCTGCAGCTGGGTCTTGTAGTCCCGCCGGCGCTCCTCCACGACTTCCTCCCGCTCTTTGTCCAGCAGCACCCGATGGATCAGCGCCGAGGCCGCCTCCATGCCGCCGTCCAGATACACGGCGGCGAACACCGACTCCGTGGCGTCGGCCAGAATGGACGCCCGCTCACGGCCGCCGCCCAGCTCCTCGCCGCGCCCCAGCTTCAGGTGCCGCCCCAGCTCCAGGCTCTGCGCCACCTCGTGCAGGCTCTCCTCGCATACCAGCGCCGCCCGAATGCGGGTGAGATCCCCCTCCGGCAGATTGGGATGCTTGCGATACAGGCAGTCCGCCGTCACCACGCCCAGCACGGCGTCCCCCAGAAACTCCAGCCGCTCGTTGCTGCGCAGACCGGCGCTGCGGTGCTCGTTGGCATAGGAGCTGTGCTGCAAAGCGTTTTCCAGCAAGGCTTTGTTCTTAAACACATAGCCCAGCTTTTCCTCCAGTGTGTGCATGAAAAAAACTCCTTTCCATTTTTCATACTCCACAACTGAAAAAGGAAACCCCACAACTCCTGTGGGGTCTCTTTTTTCAGCTGTTGATTTTATGATTCAAATACTGCACGCAGTCCCGCACGGTCTTCAGACCGGCCAGATCCTCCTCGTCGATCTCGCCCACGTCGAACTCCTCCTCCATGGCCATGACCAGCTCCACCAGATCCACGGAGTCGGCGCCCAGATCGTCCACAAAGGAGCTGTCCATGGTGATCTCTTCGGCGTCCAGCGCAAACTGCTCGGCAATGAGGTCCTGCATTGTTTTGAAAATTTCCTCGGTTGTCATATCGAATTTTTACTCCTTTCGGATATGTCTTGAAAAATAATACGGCATCGCTGTATATATGTCAATAGTCAAATTGCCATTTATTGTTCAATTTTCATTAAATCAATATTTTCCTCAATTTTTTCGATGAGTCCGCTGCGGGCGAAGGCCGCCGCCTGCCCCACGGCGTTCTCGATGGCCTCGGCATTGGAGGCGCCGTGAGCCTTGATGACGGGCTTGGAGATGCCGATAAAGGCGGTGCCGCCCACCTTGTTGGGGTCGAGCCTGCCCTTGAACTCGTTCAGCCCCGGCATCACCGCCAGCGCCGCCAGCTTTGTCAGCAGGTTCTTTTTGAACATTTTCTTCAGCGCCGTCCCCGCAAAGGAGCCAACGCCCTCCATGGACTTGAGCAGGATGTTGCCGGAAAAGCCGTCCGTCACGATGACGTCGCAGCCGCCCTTGATGGCCTCCTTGGCCTCGATGTTGCCGATGAAGTTCATGTGCCCTGCCGCTGCGGCCTCCCGCAGCCGAGCCAGAGTCTGCTTCTGCAGGTCGGTGCCCTTGCTGTCCTCGGCGCCGATGTTCAGAAGCCCCACACGAGGGCTTTTAAGCCCCAGCACCTGCCGTGCGTAGAAATCGCCCAGATAGGCAAACTGCACCAGATACTCCGGCGTACACTCGGCGTTGGCGCCGCAGTCGATGAGCACCGCCTGCCCCGTGGTGGTGGGGATCACCGGTGCCATGGCCGCCCGACGGATGCCGTGGATGCGCTTGGTGATAAGGGTTGCGCCGGTAAGCAGCGCTCCCGTGGAGCCGGCGGACACAAAGGCGTCGCCGCCGCCCTCCCGCAGCATGGTCAGTCCCACGCCCATGGAGGTGTCCTTCTTGCGGCGGAACACCGTGGCCGGATCGTCGCACATGTCCACGGTCTGGCTGGTGGCAGCGATCTCCACCCCCGCCGGCACCTCGCCGTGGCCGCAGGCGCACAGCGCCTCCCGAATGGCGCTCTCGTCGCCGGTGAACACGATGTCCGCGCCCCAGCGTCTGCCGCCGGCCAGTCCGCCCTTCACGATCTCCAGCGGGGCGTTGTCGCCGCCCATGGCGTCCAGAATAATTTTCATCAGACAAGTACCTCCTCCCGCATTTTGTCGATGATCTCCAGTGACCGAGCCGAAAGCTCGGCGTTTTTGTTCCGCTTGCCCTTCACCCGATGGTCAAGGGGCGGTATAATGCCGAAATTAATGTTCATAGGCTGGAAAACGCCCACACTGGCGTTGCTCACATACAGCCCCAGCGCTCCGATGGCCGTTTCCTGCGGAAAATCAAGAGGTGCCTGCCCCCGCAGCCGCCGTGCCAGCTCCACGCCGGCCAGAAAGCCGCTGGCACAGGACTCCACATAGCCCTCCACCCCTGTCATCTGCCCCGCAAAGGTGAGGCGGGGCTGGCTTTTCAGCCGATAATACCGGTCTAAAAGCCGCGGGGAGTCCAGATAGGTGTTGCGGTGCATGACCCCGTAGCGCAAAAACTGCGCGTTTTTCAGCGCCGGTATCATGGTGAATACCCGCCGCTGCTCCGGCCACTTGAGATGGGTCTGGAAGCCCACGAGGTTATAGATGCTGCCCTCGGCGTTGTCCTTGCGCAGCTGCACCACGGCGTAAGGCTCCCGTCCGGTCTTGGGGTCTTTCAAGCCCCGCGGCTTTAAGGGGCCGTAGCGCAGGGTATCCTCTCCCCGACGCGCCATGACCTCCACGGGCATACAGCCCTCGAAGACCTGCCCGTCCTCAAAGCCGTGGACGGCGGCCTCCTCCGCCTTCGTCAGCTCCTGCCAGAAGGCGAGATACTCGTCCTTTTCCATGGGGCAGTTGATGTAGTCCGGCGTACCCTTGTCATAGCGGGAGGCAAAGTAGGCCGAGTCCATATCCACGCTCTCAAAGCTCACCAGCGGCGCCGCCGCGTCGTAGAAATTCAGCGTGGTGTTCTCCCGCCCCAGCAGCGCAAGCAGCGTCTCGGCGAAGGCGTCGGAGGTCAGCGGCCCCGTGGCCACCAGCACCTCCCCCTCCGGCAAAGCCGTCACCTCGCCGGACGCCACCGTGATGTTGGGGTGGCTGCGCACCGCCTCCGTCACCATTTTCGCAAAGCCATGGCGATCCACCGCCAGCGCCCCGCCTGCCGGCACTCGGGTGGCGTCGGCGCAGCGCAGGATCAGGCTGTCCAGCCGCCGCAGCTCCTCCTTCAGCAGCCCCACGGCGTTTTCCAGCTGATCCGAGCGCAGGGAGTTGCTGCAGCACAGCTCGGCAAAATATTCCGTTGTGTGGGCGGGGATCCTCTTTTCCGGCTTCATCTCCCGCAGCGTCACCGAAATGCCCCTCTGGGCAAGCTGCCAGGCGGCCTCGCTGCCGGCCAGCCCCGCGCCGATCACCGTCACATGCATGGTTTACTCCTTTTCCGCGGTCTTTTTCGTCTTCGCAGCGGGTTTTGCTGCGGTCTTTTTCTCTGTCTTTTTCTCGGTTTTCTCCGAAGCCTTGGCGGACTTGGCAGCGGTCTTTGTGGTCTTGGCCGCCGTTTTTGCGGTCTTGGCCGCCGTTTTCTTGGTTTTAGCCGCCGTCTTGGCCGTCTTGGTTCCAGTTTTTCCGGCGGTCTTGGCCGGCTTTTTCTCGGCGGCGTCGTCCTCTGCCTTCTTGCGGTAGCCCCGCTTATCCTCCGGCAGAAAGTTGGAGCATTCGGGATTGATGCAGAAGGGCTTGTTGAACCCCTTGCCAGACTTTTTGAACATGGTCTGGCCGCACACGGGGCAGTCGTCCTTGGTGGGCACGTCCCAGGTGCGGAAGTCACAGCGCTGGCTCTCGTCAGCCGCCGTGGCGCGGTCGCAGCAGTAGTAGGTGTACTGCTTGCCGCTCTTCTGGCTCACGCCGGTGCGCTTCATGAGCCGCCCGCCGCACTTGGGACAGCGGCCGGGCATCTGCACCACCAGAGGCTTTGTGAACGTACACTCCGGATAGCCCGGGCAGGCCAGAAAACGACCGAACCGGCCGGTCTTTACCACCATGTTGCGTCCGCACACGTCGCACTTTTCCTCGCTGACCTCGTCGGGCACCTTGAGATAGACGCCCTCCATGTCCTTTTCCACTTGAGTAAGGTTCTGGTCAAAGTCGCCGTAGAACTCGCCCAGCAGCTCCTTCCAGTTCTTGTCGCCGGACTCCACTTCGTCCAGCTCCTTTTCCATGTTGGCGGTGAATTTCACGTCCACGATCTTGGGGAAGCGCTGGCACATGAGGTCGTTGACCACGCCCCCCAGAGGGGTCATGCGCAAATATTTCCCCTCCTTCACCACATACTCCCTGTCCAGAATAGTGGACACCGTAGGGGCATAGGTGGAGGGGCGGCCGATGCCGTTTTCCTCCAGCGCGCGGATGAGGGAGGCATCGGTGAAATGCGCCGGCGGCTGGGTGAAGTGCTGCGCAGGCTCCATGCGCTCCGGCAGCACCTGCTCCCCCTGCTCCAGCGGTGGCAGGGCAGGCTCCCTGTCCTCCTTCTCCTCGTCGCGGCTCTCCTCGTACACGGCGGCGTAGCCTGCAAATTTCAGACTGCTGGCGCCGGCGCGGAAATTATAGTCTCCCGCCTCCAGCTCCACCGTCACGCTGTCATACACGGCGTTTGCCATCTGGCTGGCAAGAAAACGGCTCCAAATGAGCTTGTAGAGCCGGTACTGCTCGCCGGTGAGGTCGCTTTTCACCCGCTCGGGGGTGAGATTCACATTGCTGGGGCGGATGGCCTCGTGGGCATCCTGGGCGCCGGCCTTGGCCTTGTACTGCCGGAAAGCGTCCGGCCGATAAGCCGCTCCGTAGCGGCTGTCAATGAGCGTCCGCGCCGCCATCTGCGCCTCGCGGGAGATGCGCAGAGAGTCGGTACGCATGTAGGTGATCAGACCCACGGCGCCCTCGCCGGTGATCTCCACGCCCTCATACAGCTGCTGGGCGATGGCCATGGTGCGGCGGGGGGTCATGTTCAGCTTGCGGGAGGCCTCCTGCTGCAAGGTGGAGGTGGTGAAAGGAGGCGAGGGCGAGCGCTGCTTGTCCACCCGCTTCACGCTCTTCACGGCAAAGGGCCGGGACTGCACTTCTTCGCAGATCTTCTGGGTCTCCTCCCGGGAGGCCGGCTCGTGCTTTTTGCCTTTTTTCCCATAGTAATGCGCCTTGAAGACGGCGTCCGTCCCCTGCTTTTTCAGCAGGGCGTCCAGCGCCCAGTACTCCTGCGGCACGAAATTTTCAATTTCCTTTTCCCGCTCGGCCACCAGCCGCATGGCCACCGACTGCACGCGCCCCGCCGACAGCCCTCTGCGGATCTTTTTCCACAGCAGCGGCGAGAGGCGGTAGCCCACGATGCGATCCAGCACCCGCCGCGCCTGCTGGGCGTCCACCAGCTCCTGGTCAATGCGGCGGGGGGCGGCGATGCTCTCCTGCACCACTTTTTTGGTGATCTCGTTAAAAGTGACCCGACGGGTCTTTTCGTCGGGCAGATCCAGCAGGTACTTCAGATGCCAGCTGATGGCCTCTCCCTCGCGGTCAGGGTCGGTGGCAAGGTAGACCATGTCGGCGGCATCCGCCGCTTTTTTCAGGCTCCGGATGATGTCCTCTTTGCCCTTGATGGGCTTATAGTCCAGATGAAAATCGTTGTCCACATCCACGCCGATCTTGCTCTTGGGCAGGTCGCGCAGATGCCCCATGCTTGCCATGACCTCGTAATCCGGCCCCAGATACTTGCCGATGGTCTTCGCCTTGGCCGGGGACTCCACGATCACCAGATTCTTCGCAGCCTTTTTTGCCATAATGTTTTCTTACTCCTTTGTATCCTTCAGCTCCACCGTGCGGACGAACTTGCGCAGTCCCTCCCGCCGGATGAAGCCTTCAATTTCCAGCATTGTCACCGCTGCCAGCACCTGCTGCACCGGCACGCCAGCCTCTTGGGCGATATCGTCGGTGAGCATGGGCACCTCGCTGTCCAGCAGTCGCAGCACCATGATCTCGTTCCCCGACAGTCCCTCCGCATTGCGCCCGATGTCAATGACCGGCAGCGCAGCGGACTTTTTTTGTTTTTGCGGCTTTTCCGAGCCCCCGACGGGCGAATCATCGCCGCTTCCGTGGGGCGGCAAAGGCTGCCCGTCCCAATGCAGCTTATGGGGATAGCGGTGCTGGTATTCCCCCAGAATGTCCCAGCTCTCCATGGCAAGACTTGCGCCGTCGCGCAGGAGACAATTACTGCCGCGGCAGCTCTCCGCGCCCAGTCGGCCTGGCAGAGCAAACACGTCCCGCCCTTGCTCCGCGGCCGCAGCAGCGGTAATAAGGGCGCCGCTCTTTTCCGGTGCCTCTACCACCAGTGTAGCCAAGCACAGGCCGCTGAGAATGCGGTTGCGGGCAGGAAAGCGCCATCTGGCGGGCTGCGTCCCCGGCGGATACTCCGATAGGATCACCCCCGAGGCCGCTATGTCTTCATAGAGTCTGCCGTTTTCGGCCGGATATACCACGTCCACGCCGCAGCCCACCACGGCCGCCGTGGCGTGTCCGGCGCGCAGCGCGCCTCTGTGCGCCGCCGCGTCTACACCGGCCGCCAGACCCGACACCACCAGCGCGCCCTGTCGGCTCAGGTCAAAGCCGAACTGCTCCGCCATGCGCAGGCCGTAGTCCGTGCAAAAGCGTGTGCCCACCACGGCCACGGCGACCTCCTCGTCAAACAGAGGCATCTCGCCCCGCCCGTAGAGCAGCAGCGGCGGCTCGAAAATGTTCCGCAGCCGCTGGGGGTACCGCGCGTCGTGCATGGTCAAAATGAAAATATTCTTTCTGCCGCAGGTGTCCAGGATCCGTTGGGCGGCATCCGTCGCCTTGTTCTCCAGTGCCCGCACCTGCCCCGCGGTGAGTCCCCCCACCTGCAAAAGCGCCCGTGCGTCGGCCAGATAAATATTCTCCGGTGAGCCAAAATGCGCCAGCAGCCGGTGGCGGCAGGCGTCGTTCAGCCCCTTCAGCGTGGTCAGCCACACCCAGTATATAAGCGGTTCCATAGCCTACCTGCCCCCCTCGCCCCGATAGGCCTCCCACAAGAGCACGGAGGCCGCCACTGCGGCGTTCAGCGATTCGCATCGGGGGGACATGGGGATGCGCACCGTGCCGTCGCACAGTGCCAAAAGCGCCTCGCTGAGTCCCCGCCCCTCGCTGCCTATGGCTATCGCCGCGCGGGAAAGGTCGGTCGCCCGCGCGTCCAGCGTGTCCTCTCGCAGGGCGGCGCCGTAGAGTGGCAGTCCGCTGCGGTGCAGCAAGGCGCACAGCTCCTCCGCCGTGCAAACATATACCGGCCGGCGGAAGGCTGCTCCCATGGACGCCCGCAGAGTCTTGGGGCTGTATAGATCGGCGCAGCCGGCCAGCAGAAACAGGCCGTCCCCGTCAAAAGCATCCAGCGTCCGCAGCACCGTTCCCACGTTGCCCGGATCCTGCACCCCCTCCAGCACCATATAGCGCCGCCCTGCGAGCTTTTCCGGCAAGGGCACATCGGGGATGCGGCAGGTAAATAAAACCCCCTGTGGGGTCTTCATGGGGGAAACGGAGGCCATGACCTCCTCCGGCACCTGCACCGTGCGCGCGCCGTCGGGCAGCTCCGGCAGGGCAAAGCCGTCGGTGCACACCACGCTCACAAGCTCCGCGCCCCACAGCAGCGCCTCCGCCAGCAGCTTGGGGCTGTCGGCCACGAATTCGCCGCAGGATCGGCGGTAGCTTCCGGAGGACGCCAGACGGCGGATATGGGTGAGCAAGGGGTTTGTGCGGGCTGTGATGCGTTCCATGGCCGTCCTCCTCTCCGGTTTTTCCTCGCGATCCGTGTATCATATACCTATATAATAAAGCAGTATTTTTTTGCGATGTCAAGAAATTTTTTTGCCGCAGACCCCACAGCCTGCGGCAAGCGAAAAATATTTTATGCATTATGAGGACGCCGACGCCTGCTTTTTCTCCATTCGGCGCCAGTTCAAAAAGCCGTAGATGTCGTTGACCAAAAAGACCGCAAAGCACACCACCACGGACAGATATCCCTTGTCGCTCCGCGCCGCCAGCAGCCACAAAATGATGAGCACCACGTCGTTGGCGGCGTAGCCCAGGGCGTAGAGGGGGCTGCGGCGGAAGGTAAGGTACACCGCCAGAAAGCTGGTGGTCACGGACACGGTGCTGGGCAGAAGGTTCGCCGTGCCCAGTGCCTTGAGGATGAAGTAAAACGCCGCCGTCACCGCCGCCGTCAGCAGCCACATGAACACATGCTCCCGACGGGAAATTTTGTTCACCAGCACCTGGGCGCGGTTGCCCTGAAAGGGGTGGCGCAGCCAGCTGATGAGCGCCAGCAGCGCCATGGGCGCCGTCATGCCCAGATAGGTGATCATCTCGCCGTAATACGCGCAGGCATAGGAAATATATCCGTAGATCAGGCTGAAAACCACCGTCAGTGCCTGCCCCACGGGGTTGCCCTTGGCATTAAAGAGCAGGGAGGTGATGCCGATGAGGGAGGCGGTGAGCGTGAGATACTCCTTCCCCTCCAGCAGGAAAAAAGATGCCACTATCGCCCCCACGGAGGCAAGCCAGAGCGCTTTCTCCTGTGTTGTAAAATACGAATTGATGCGGCGCAGCATAGAAAACATTTCCTTTCCGTATTCAAAAAAGCACCCGACCCCACATCTTCAAAGACCTAACGATGTGTGATCGAATGCTTCGCATTCTCTACCCGGTGGCAGAAACGATATTCAAATTGCGGTGTTTATTATACCCGAACGGCGCCGCCGCGTCAAGGGGTGATTTTTTTCACCGGGCGGACGTATTTCCAGAACCGCTTGCAGTCGTGGTAGAAATAGAACACGCGGCCTTGGGTGGTGTCCAGCGCATAGCCGGCGGCGGCGTAGTCAAAGTCCTTCATGGCCTGCTCCATTTTCGCCTCCACGGCGGCGTTTTCCGTTTCAAAGTCGAACGGGCCGTGCTCAAAAACGATGTACTCCCCCTCCGCCACGTCCATCAGCTGCATCTGCTTCGGCACGGGGCCGTCGTAGTCCGCCGGCAGGCGCACGCCGTAGCTCTCCGCTAGGGGGATGCCCCAGGAGCAGACGCGCCCCGCAGGCTCGTTGATAAAGGCCATGATCTGTTCGCTGCCGGCGTCGTTTTCCGCTCCGCCCGCGTCGTCCAGCTTATGGGGTGTGCTCTCCAGCAGCCCGCAGATGGTGTCGCAGTCCTGCTCGGGGATCCGGCTCTGCTTCTGCCAGAAATCCCAGTAGCCGATGCTCTCGTAATTGCGAATGTGCAGGTATTTGTGCGCCGGAATGGTGACAAAATAGGTTTTCACTTCTTGATTGGTATCCGCCATACCTGTTCCTCCGATTCCTAAAAGATAGCAGTCAAAGGGATGGATCACCGTGCGCAGCACCACCGGCACAGGGTGCTGCCGGTAGCGGCTGGGAGTGACGCCGTAGGCGTCCTTGAAAGCGCGGGTGAATGCCTCATGGGAGGAAAAGCCATAGCGCAGAGCGATGGTGAGCAGACTGTCCTCCGTGTCCCGCACGTCCCGCAGGGCAAAGGCCAGCCGCCGCCCCCGCAGATAGTCCCGCAGCTGCATACCGGAAACGCGCCGGAACATATGGGACACATGGTACTCCGAGTACCCCAGCTTCTGCGCCAGATGCCGCAGGGTCAGTCCCTCGTCCTCCTGCGCCCTGATGCAGCGGTCGACCTCCTGCACCAGCTCCTGAATGTTTTTCCCCCACACAAACATGGATCGCTCCTCCTTTTGACTGCCCTCAGTATACCACCGCCGCCGCCCCCGCGCTTGATTTTGCTTGCTCTCTTTGCCCCTTGGACGCGTGCCGAGCGGGCAAAAGCCCTGCGCGCCTTTACGGGCCGCAGGGCTTGCGAAAATTTTAATACAGCTTTGCGCCGGCGGGGATGTGGTCATCCACCATCAGCAGGTGCAGCTTTTCCTCGCCGTTTTCGTGATGCACGGCAGAGATGAGCATACCGCAGGAGTCAATGCCCATCATCGCTCTGGGCGGCAGATTCACGATGGCGATGGCCGTCTTGCCCACCAGCTCCTCCGGCTCGTAATACTCGTGGATGCCGGAGAGGATGATGCGGTCTTCGCCGGTGCCGTCGTCCAGAACGAACTTCAGGAGCTTGCCGGACTTCTTCACAGCCTCGCAGCTCTTGATCTTCACGGCGCGGAAATCGCTCTTGGAGAAGGTGTCAAAGTCCACCATATCCTCAAACAGCGGCTCGATCTGCACCTTGGAGAAGTCGATCTTCTCCTCGGCGGGCTTTGCCGCGGGCTTTTCCGCCTTCTTGTCGGAGTCCAGCGGCTTCATTGTGGGGATTTTCGTGACCAGCCTTAGATAAGCTCCGCTTAGCGTCTATAAGTCCCGACCGGCATCTACTCGTTT
>OMQS01000036.1 GCA_900313295.1 uncultured Eubacteriales bacterium | reverse complement strand
TTGCGGGTGATGTCGCCGCCGTAGCACTTGGCCAGCACGTCCTTGCGCATGGCCTTCACCGTTTCCCGGGCGATGATACGGCCGCCGATGGCTGCCTGAATGGGCACCTCGAAGAGCTGGCGGGGGATGTTTTCCTTCAGCTTTTCGCACAGGCGGCGGGCACGGGGATAGGCCTTGTCCCGATGGGCGATGAAGCTGAGGGCGTCCACGCCGTCGCCGTTCAAGAGCAGATCCACCTTCACCAGATCGCTGGGGCGGTAGCCGGAAAGCTCATAGTCCAGGCTGGCGTAGCCGCGGGTGTTGGCCTTGAGGGTGTCGAAAAAGTCGTAGATGATCTCGTTCAAGGGCATCTGGTAGTGCAGCTCCACCAAGTGGGTGTCCAGATACTGCATATCCTTGAACTCGCCGCGGCGCTCCTGGCACATGGGCATGATGTTGCCCACGTACTCGTTGGGGGCGATGATGGACACCTTCACATACGGCTCCTCGGCGTGCTCGATGACCGCCGGATCGGGGTAATTATGGGGGTTATCCACCTTCACCAGGGAGCCGTCGGTCTTATACACATGGTAAATAACGGAGGGAAGGGTGGTGACCAGATCCAGATTGAACTCCCGCTCCAACCGCTCCTGAATGATCTCCATGTGGAGCATGCCCAAAAAGCCGCAGCGGAAGCCGAAGCCCAGCGCCACGGAGCTTTCCGGCTCAAAGGTGAGGGAGGCGTCGTTGAGCTGGAGCTTTTCCAGCGCATCCCGCAGGTCGGGATACTTGCTGCCGTCCTCGGTGTAAATGCCGCAGTAGACCATGGACTGGGCGGGGCGGTAGCCGGGCAGTGGCTCGGCGGCGGGGTTGGCGGCGTCGGTGACGGTGTCGCCCACCTGGGTGTCCTTCACGGTCTTGATGGAGGCGGTGAAGTAGCCCACCTCGCCGGCCTGCAGGGCATCCGTCGGCTCGTTGCCAAGGGGCTTTAAGTAGCCGCACTCCAGAATAGTATACTCGGCGCCGGTGGCCATGAGGCGGATGGTCTGCCCGCGGCGCAGGGTGCCCTGCCGGATGCGGAAGTACACCACCACGCCCACATAGGGGTCATACTGGCTGTCGAACACCAGCGCCTGCAGGGGGGCGTTGGGGTCGCCGTCGGGGGCGGGGACATTGGCCACGATGTCCTCCAGCACGGCGTCAATGTTCACGCCGTTTTTGGCGGAAATTTCCGGAGCGTCCAGCGCCGGCAGGCCGATGATGTCCTCCACCTCCTGCTTGGCCTTCAGAGGGTCGGCGGCGGGGAGGTCGATCTTGTTGAACACCGGCAGGATCTCCAGATCGTGATCCAGCGCCAGATAGGTGTTGGCCAGCGTCTGCGCCTCCACGCCCTGGGTGGCGTCCACCACCAGCACAGCGCCCTCGCAGGCGGCCAGCGAACGGGACACCTCATAGTTAAAGTCCACGTGCCCCGGGGTGTCGATGAGGTTCAGGGCGTAGGTCTCGCCGTTTTTCGCCTTATAAAACAGGTGGACGGCGCGGGACTTGATGGTGATGCCCCGCTCCCGCTCCAGATCCATGTTGTCCAGGAGTTGGTTTTCCATTTCCCGCTCCGGCACAGCGTCGCATTTCTCCAGCAGCCGATCCGCCAGCGTGGATTTGCCGTGGTCAATGTGGGCAATGATAGAGAAGTTGCGAATATGGGATTGATCGAACATATATTTTTGACCTCCGATGATGGGGATTTTTTGGGGGGTGCAGGGGGGACGGGGGTACGGATTGCCACAGCCAGTGTGCGCACTGGCTTCGCAATGACAGGGAGTTTTACAAGGGGTGGGTGCGGTAGGGCGGGCTGCTGCGTTGCATCAGGGGAGCTTTTTGCAGCGCTCGTCGGTGTTGTGCACCACCTGCGCCACGCTCTGCCCCAGCCCCGGGTAGGCCGTCAGCGCCTCCGCCGTGAGGGCGGGGCAGCGGCAGTCATCAGCGTACAGCGCCCGCTGGTAGCGCACGCGGCTGGCCGCCATGTCTGCCTCCACCGCGCCGGCGTCAAAGGACACGGCATCCACGCCGAACAGCTCCTCGTTGCCCTTGCCACGGCGGTACAGTTGCCGCAGCAGCAGGTACAGCGAGCCGCTGAGATAATCTCCCGCGGCGGTGATGGCGCTGCGGCTGCCCACCTTGCCCAGCAGGTCAAAGAGGACGTTGGCCGTGTTCACCACCAGCTTCTTTTGCAGGGTGGCCATGATGCTGCCCCGCAGATTGCCCTTTTCGTCCGTGGAGTCGTACAGGTCGTCCGCCACGATGATGGCGCCGTCCCGACTCAGGGTGCGCCCCAGCAGATAGTCCGCCGAAACATGATAATAGTCGCACGCCTTCACCACAAACGCAAGCCCCGGCTCACGGATGCCGTTTTCATAGTGGCTCAGCAGCGCCTGGGAAATGCCCAGCTGCGCCGCCGCCTTGCGCTGGGAGATGCCCCGCTCCTGCCGCAGCAGGCTCAGCGTGCGGGAAAAATCAGTTGCCATTTGGTGTTCCACCCTCTCATTTTCTTATACAGGAAGTAAATTATACCGCATTTTATACGCATTGTAAACGGTTTTTTTCCATTTCTTCTGCAAAAAATGCGGCTATTCCGCCCATTTCTCCTTGACGGGACGCAAGAAATGCGGTATGATACCTTTGTAACTATTTTGTAACCATTAGGATGGATCAATTTATGAATACACAAAAGCGGCGCAATTCGGCGCCGAAAGGAATCATTTGGTATTTAGAGGAGCATCCGGATCTGCTGCAGCGGTACACGGATATTCCGAGTCTGCTGCGCCGGATCGTGCGATTCTTTAAGAAGAAGTGGGAGCAGGCGCGGATGGCGCTGCGCTACATGGGTCGGGAGCGGCTGGCGCGCCGGTTTCCGGAGTCGGATCACCGGCTGGCGCAGGCGGTGCTGTTCATCTGGGGCAATATCCCCCGCTTTACCAGCCGGTTTCGGGAGCGGCTGTACCGCATTCGCCGCTTCAGCATCCGTTCCGGCAGCAAGCGGCGCGCTGTGTTTGAGCGGATGAAGCTGCATCCGGCGCTGTTTTTAGGCTCCGCCGTGACGGTGGCCGCCATCGCCGTGGTGCTGAGCCTTTACACCGTGGGCGTATCCGTAAGCTACGACGGCATCAATCTCGGCACCGTGGACTCGGCTCGCTCCGTGCGGCTGGCCACCGAGAACATTGCGGAGGTGACCTGCCAGACCCTGGGCTACGACAGCTACGAGGTGGACACCTCCCTTCTCACCCAAAACACCCACATCGTGCCCCGCAGCAAGATCCAGTCCCAGAAGGCGCTGGAGGAGAAGCTCTCCCGCCAGATCGGAGAGGTGGCCTACGGCTATGTGCTGTATGTGGATGACGAGCCTGTGGCGGCCACGGAATATGAGGGCGCGCTGGAGGAGCTGCTGGAGCAGCTGAAGACGGGGTACTACACCAGCCAGACCGTCGAGTGCTATTTCGTGGAAAAAATCGAGATCCGGCAGGAATACGTGCCGGCCAGCCTGATGATGAATCTGGGCTACATTGCTGAAAAGCTCAACGCCACCAAAGAAGGCGCCGTGACCTACACCGTGCGCAAGGGCGACACCCTCTACGGCATCGCGCAGCAAAATCAAATGAGTGTGACCAATCTGCTCAATCTGAATCCCGGCTACCAGTCTGACCTTATTCACGCCGGCGACACGCTGACCATCAGCAACGCCGTGCCCTATCTGACGGTGGTGGACGTGGAGCGGCAGAACTATCTGCGGGATGTGGCCTACAGCGTGGAGTATCAGGACGACGCCTCCCTGTATAAGGGCGACTATCGGGTGCTGCGAGCCGGCGTCTACGGAAAAGAGGACGTCACCGCCAACGTCACCTACGTCAATGGCGAAGAGGTGGAGCGGGATGTGGTGGCAGCGGTGACGCTGAGCCAGCCCGCGGCCGAGCTGCAGGCGCGAGGCACCAAGCCCCGTCCCTCCTGGGCACCCACCGGCAAGCTGCGCTGGCCGTGCAGCGGCATCATCACCTCCTATTTCGGCTACCGCAACACCGGCATCAGCGGCGCCTCCACCAACCACAAGGCGCTGGATATCGCCGCCCCCTACGGCACCAACATCTACGCCGCCGACGGTGGCACCGTGGTGGCTGCCGGCTGGAGCAGCGGCTTAGGCTATCGGATCCTCATCGACCACGGCAATGGCCGGCAGACCCTGTACGGTCACTGCAGCCGCCTGCTGGTGAGCGCCGGCGCCCATGTTTACAAGGGTGAGCTTATCGCCAAGATGGGCTCCACCGGCATCAGCTCCGGCAGCCACTGCCACTTCGGCGTGTATATCTACGGCACCGCCGTTGACCCGCTGAACTATCTGCCGTGATCTCTATAAAATC
>OMQS01000024.1 GCA_900313295.1 uncultured Eubacteriales bacterium | reverse complement strand
TTGAGGATGGCGTCGTGCTTTTCGGCCAGCGCCTCCTCCTTTTTTTCGATGGCATCGGTCTTGCGATCGATGTTTTCTTCCTTCTGCTGCAGACGGCGCTCCTGCCTTTGCATGTCCGCCCTGCGCTCCTTGACTTCCTTCTCGTATTCCGCGCGGTTTTTCAGGATCTCTTCCTTTGCCTCCAGCAGAGCCTCACGCTTCTTGCTCTCGGCGCTTTTAATGGCTTCGTTGATGATGCGCTTTGCTTCATCCTCAGCGCTGGAAATTTCCCTTTCCGCTTTCTTTTTGCGGATCTGAATGCCGACAAGGATGCCAATCAGCAGCGCAACTGCCGCCGCAACAGCCGCTACGATGTAGCCAACTGTGTTCATGATTGGTCTGCCTCCTCTGTGTGTGAATGTGTATAAATCCGAATGAAACGGTTTCCCGTTTGAGTGTAGAAAACAACCAAAAAGACCCCCTGATCTTTCGGGTGCATATCCTTCCTAATATTAATCGCATTTTACGAAACTGTCAAGGGAAAATGACGCCTGCGGCGCAATTATTTTTGCTCACAGGCGGATAAAAGCGGAGTTTGCGTAGCCGATGGTGTCGTTATAGAGCACCACATACCACCCCTGATACTGGCCGAACACCGTGACGGTGGCGCCGCTGGGGATCTGCGTCAGCACCTGCCCCTCCGCCGAGGGATAGGCTCGCAGGTTCACGGGGCCGCCGGAATCCGTGACGGCCAGCCCCTGCTGGCTGGGACCGGGGTAGACATAGGGCAGGCCAAAATACTCCGTCATGGCCTTCACGAGGGTCTGGGCGATGAGATTTATGTGCTCGGCGATCCACTGGGCGTCGGCGGCGTTGTCGTGGTAGCCGATCTCCAGCAGCACCGAGGGCGCTTTGGTGCGGCGCACCTCCGCCAGCGTGGTGGTGGAGCGGGTGGTGACCTGATCCGGCATGGGATAAATCTCCCGCAGCGCCGAGGCAAACAGCTCCGCCGCCCGCTGGCCGTTGACGCTGTCGGGGTAGTAGAAGGCGATGATGCCCCGATTCCGCCCCTCGCTGCCCGGGCCGGAGGCATTGGAGTGCAGCGCCAGATGAAAGTCGTAGCTACCGGCGTTGCTCTGCTGGATGGAGGTGGACACGGTGCCCTGCGGATCGTTGCGGACGTACTGGATGCCGTTGGCCAGCAGCAGCGGCTCCATGGCGTCCGCCAGCAGGTTCATGAAGTATTCCTCGCTGCCGGCGCCGGTGATATACTGATTATATTCCTGCGTGGAGGGGCTTAAAAATATTTTGGGCATGAAAACGGCCTCCCTGCTTATAATTTCTTCTCCTATTTATATGGCAATGGCGCCGGAAATGTGCTACAATGAATTGATTTTTTCGGAAAGGCAGGAGCGAATATGAAGGCTGAAAGACCGTACCCGCAGGTGCGCATCACCCCAAAGGGGGAGCGGGCATTGGCGGCGGGACATCCGTGGGTATACGCCGCCGAGGTGACGGCGCTTGTGGGCGCCGTGGAGGACGGCGGGCTGGCCGATGTGGTCAGCAGCAAGGGCGCGTATCTCGGCACGGCCTTTTATAACAGCCGCTCCCTCATCCGCTGCCGCCTGCTCTCCCGCAACGCCAACGACCGCTTCGACGATGCCTTCTGGCAGCGGCGGGTGCAGTACGCGTGGGACTACCGCAAAACGGTGATGCAGCCGGAAGACCTGCTCTGCTGTCGGGTGATCTTCGGGGAGGCGGACGGCTTCCCGGGGCTGACGGTGGATCGCTTCGGCTCCGTGCTGGTGGCGCAGGTGATGAGCCTGGGCATGGAGCGCATACAGGCGCGGCTGTTGCCCATTCTGGTGCAGGTGCTGCGGGCGGACGGGCAGGACATTGCCGGTGTCTACCTGCGCAATGACGCCGCCCTGCGGGAAAAAGAGGGTCTGGCGCAGGGCAAGGGCTGGTTTCCCCTGCCGGACGAGCCGGAGCCTGCTCTCACGGGGGCGGACATCGTGGAAAACGGCATCCGCTATCGGGTGGACTTCATCAACGGCCAGAAAACAGGCTTCTTTTTGGATCAGAAATACAACCGGCAGGCGGTGGCGCGGCTGGCCAAGGGGCGGACGGTGCTGGACTGCTTCACCCACACCGGCTCCTTTGCCCTCAATGCGGCCAAAGGCGGCGCAAAGCATGTGACGGCGGTGGACGTGTCGGAGTTTGCCGTGGAATGCGCCGCCGAGAACGCCCGCATCAACGGCCTTGACAATGTGATGGAGTGCCGAGCCGCCAACGTGTTCGACCTGCTGCCGGAGCTGGAAAAGCAGCCCAAGCAATACGACTTCATCATCCTCGACCCGCCGGCCTTCACCAAGAGCCGCAAGACCATCGAAAGCGCCATGACCGGCTATAAGGAGATCAACTACCGTGCCATGAGGCTGCTGCCCCGCGGCGGATACTTAGCCACCTGCTCGTGCAGCCATTTCGCCTCCACGGAGCGGTTCATGGCCATGCTCCGCTCCGCCGCTCGGGACGCCGGCGTGCAGCTGCGGCAGATCGAGCAGCGCCAGCAGTGCTGCGACCACCCCATCCTCTGGGGCGTGGAGGAAACGGACTATCTGAAATTTTTCCTGTTCCAAGTGGTATGATCTTCTTAAAAACGCGACAAGCCGCCGATGCTGCACCGCCCCCAAACCCTCCGTAGGGCGGGGTGCCCTCACCCCGCCGCCCGATAACCGCCGCACCCTCAAAAAAACAACTCTGTCATTGCGAACCAGTCCGCAGACTGGTGTGGCAATCCGTGTCCCCTTTTTCTTTTCACTTTTTGCCAAAAAAAGAGACGCTCGGGGCACCCTCCGTAAGGAAGGTGCCCCGGGGCGGCTCTTGTATCTCAGGTTAATTAGTTTTCGGAAACGGTGTAACCCTTGCGGTTACGCCGTTTTCTCTTTGTTACGCTGGGCGAGGTGGTGCTGGAAGGCTTCTTCCATTTCCTCCGGGGTCAGCTCGTGGAGAATGCCCACGCCGCTGTAATAGATGTCCAAAAGCTGCACTCGCTTGCCGTCAAGGTATCTGGGCGCATACACCACGATTTTATCCACAAACTCGTGGATCAGCTCCGGGGTCAGGGCCTTCAGCTCTGTGACTTGTTTCACCTTCTGAATGAACCGCTGCAAGCTCTCGGTCTTATCCGTTTCGGCTTCCAGATAGGCCTGCATCTCCGGAACGGCTGCTTTCAGCGTTTTCTGCTCCTCCTCATAGGACAGGGACAGGGTGGCATAGCGCTCGTCAGACAGCTTTCCACTGGCGTTGTCCTCGTAGATCTTCTGAATCAGGGTATCGATCTCCGCAATGCGTTTCTTCACTTTGCCCAGCTCCCGGCGCTTGGCGGCAAGCAGCTTCTTCTTGTCCTCCGTGTAGCAGTCCATCTGCTTGCGGGCAAACTCCTTTTCAAACACCTGCACATTTAAGAGAATGCGCTG
>OMQS01000104.1 GCA_900313295.1 uncultured Eubacteriales bacterium | reverse complement strand
GGGACTTCACGTCCTCACCGCCACCCGAGAGGGGCTGGACGCAAACGCTCTGCGCAAGATGGGCGACTTCCTGCGGGATAAAGACCCTGCGGTGGTAGGTGTGCTGGCCAGCATTTCCGGAGAAAAGATCACGTTCCTGACTGTGTGCGGCAGGGAAGCCGTGGCCAAGGGCGTGAAGGCCGGCGACCTAGTGAAGATGGTGTCCGGCATCTGCGGCGGCAAGGGCGGTGGCAAGCCCGACAGTGCCATGGGCGGCGGCAGCGACCTGCTGAAGGTGGACGACGCGCTGGCAGCGGTGGATGACTTCGTGTCAGAAAAGCTGGGCTGAGATGCTTCCTAAGGATCCTGTGATGCTCTTGAGCTTCGTGAACACCCGTCTGCGGGATGAATACGACAGCTTAGAGGAGCTGTGCGCCGCGCTGGATGTGAGCCGCTCGGAGCTGGAGGAGCGGCTCGCCTCCATCGGCTATCAATATAATGAACAAACGAATCAATTTATTTGAAAGGAGCAGATCCCATGAAGAACGACTGCCTGTTCTGCGCCATTGCGGCGGGGGAGATCCCCTCCAACAAGGTGTATGAGGACGACCTGTGCTATGCCTTTTATGACATTGCGCCGCAAGCGCCCACCCATTTTCTGGTGATCCCCAAGGAGCATATCGGCTCCGTGGCGGAGATCGGCGCCGAAAACAGCGCCGTGGTGGCGCATATCTTTGAGGTCATAGCCAAGCTGACAAAGGAACTGGGGCTGGAGAGCTACCGTGTTGTTTCCAACATCGGCGAGCAGGCCGGCCAGAGCGTGCATCACCTGCACTTCCATGTGCTGTCCGGCCGCGATATGACTTGGCCTCCGGGCTGATAAACTTTGTAAATTAAAAGCAGGAAGCCGACTTGAATCATCAAGTCGGCTTCCTGCTTTTTGGGGGGTGAAAGATGAATATCAGAATTTATACTCCACATACAGCTCCCGTACAGCGTTGGGATCTGCCTTAGTGGGGGCGGGCGCCGCAGCCGGTGCAGCCTGCGTGGCGGGATTATCCCGATTGGCGATAAACTTGGGTGCCACCTGCGGGAATAGAGCCAGGGACAATACGTCCTCTTCGCTCTTGGCAATGCCCTTGAACTCCTCTTTGTACTTCTTCAGCTCCGGCTCCAGCTGGTCTGCCGGACGGCAGGTGATGACGTCTTCGGGAGCGATGCCGGCCTTGGCACGGACTTCCTCATTGACCTCGCCGGGCAGCTTGCCGTATTCGCCCCGAAGCATGGCTTTGGACTCCTTGGGGAACACCTTATAACGCTCGCCCATGATGACGTTCATCACGGCCTGCGTGCCCACGATCTGGGAGGAGGGCGTCACCAGAGGAGGATAGCCGAAGTCCTTGCGCACACGGGGAATTTCCGCCAGCACATCGTAGTATTTATCCTCTTTTCCGGCCTGCTTCAGCTGGGAGATCAGGTTGCTGAGCATGCCGCCGGGCACCTGATAGAGCAGGGTGTTGGTGTCCACCCGCAGCACCTTGGGATCCAAAATCCCGGCGTCCTGCAAGCGCTGCGCTACCTTGCGGAAGTGAACGGCAGCGTCGGACATTTTGGAAAGATCCAGTCCGGTATCCCGGGGCGTGCCCCGCAGCGTGGCCACCAAAGACTCGGTGGCGGGCTGGGAGGTGCCGTTGGCCATGGGGGATAGGGCAGTGTCCACAATGTCCACGCCGGCGTAGGCCGCCATCAGCAGCGTCATGTCGCCGGTGCCGGAGGTGTTGTGGGTGTGCAGGTGGATAGGGACGGAAATGGTCTCCTTCAGCGCCTTCACCAGAGAGTAGGCCTCCATGGGCAGCAGGAGGTTCGCCATGTCCTTGATGCAGATCGCGTCAGCGCCCATCTGCTCCAGCTCCTTGGCCAGCTTGACAAAGTAGGCCTCGCTGTGAATGGGGGAGATGGTATAAGACAGAGTCGCTTCCACCTCGCCGCCGTATTTCTTGGTGGACTTGATGGCCTGCTCCAGATTGCGCACGTCATTCAACGCGTCGAAAATGCGGATGATGTTGATGCCGTTTTCGATGGACTTACGGCAGAAAGCGTCCACCACATCGTCGGCATAGTGCTTGTAGCCCAGAATGTTCTGGCCGCGGAACAGCATCTGCAGCTTGGTGTTGGGCAGACCCTTTTTCAGCGTCCGCAGCCGCTCCCATGGATCCTCATTCAGAAAGCGCATGCAGGCGTCAAACGTGGCACCGCCCCAGCACTCCAGCGAGTAGTATCCGATGGAATCCAGCACCTCCAGCGCAGGCAGCATATCCTCAATGGTCATGCGGGTGGCCGCCTGGGACTGGTGGGCGTCGCGGAGAATGGTGTCGGTGATGAGCAAGGGTTTATTGGACAAAAATTCCATCATATTTTACCTCCAGTTAGCCGAAAAGGGAGATCAGCACACCGGCTGCAATGGCCGAGCCGATAACGCCGGCCACGTTGGGCCCCATGGCGTGCATCAGCAGGAAGTTGCCGGGGTTATACTGCTGACCGACCTTCTGGGAAACGCGGGCAGCCATAGGCACAGCGGACACGCCGGCGGAGCCGATAAGGGGGTTGATCTTTTCCTTCAGGAACAGGTTCATAAACTTGGCCAGCAGCACGCCGCCTGCGGTGCCGAAGCTGAAGGCCACAACGCCCATGCCCATAATGGCCAGGGTCTTGGGGCTGAGGAAGGTGGCGGCGGTGGCGGTAGCGCCTACGGAAACGCCCAGGAAAATGGTGACGATGTTCATCAGCTCGTTCTGCATGGTCTTGCTCAGACGATCCAGCACGCCGCACTCTCTGGCCAGATTGCCCAGCATCAGGCAGGCGATGAGCGGAGCGGCAGAGGGAACCAGCAGCGCTACGAATACGGTGACGACCACGGGGAAGAAGATCTTTTCCTTTTTGCTGACTTCCCGCAGGGGGCGCATGACGATCTGGCGCTCTTTTTCCGTGGTCAGCGCTTTCATGATGGGCGGCTGGATCACAGGCACCAGCGCCATATAGGAGTAGGCCGACACGGCGATGGGACCCAGCAGAGCCGGCGCCAGCATGGCGGTGACGAAGATGGCCGTGGGGCCGTCTGCACCGCCGATAATGCCCACAGAGGAGGCCTCAGCGCCGCTGAAGCCCATGAGGCGGCAGCCGATGAAGGTGATGAAGATGCCCAGCTGCGCGGCAGCGCCCAGCAGCAGGCTCTTGGGGTTGGCGATGAGGGGGCCGAAGTCGGTCATGGAGCCCACGCCCATGAAGATGAGGCAGGGGTAGATGCCCAGCTTGATGCCCAGATACAGCACATCGATAAGGCCGACGCTGACGGTGCTGCCCACGGCCACGGTGCCCAGCACGGCATCGGAAACGCCCAGCGCCTGCATCTCGGCGATGAATTCCGGCGTCACAACGCCGCCCTGGAACAGATCCCAGTGGACATGACCGCCGGCAAAGAGGATCTCGTGGTACATACCGGCGTCGGGCAGGTTGGTCACCAGCATGCCGATGGCGATAGGCACCAGCAGCAGCGGCTCAAATTTTTTCTTAATCCCCAGAAACAGCAGCACGCAGGAAATGGCGATCATGACGAGGCATTTCCAGTTGTCGCCTTGGGTGAACAGGTAAAAACCGGTGCTTGTGAGGAAATTATTAATAGCTTCCATGCAGGGATCCTCCCCTTAACCGATGACGCACAGCAGCGTGCCGGACTCCACGGCTGCGCCCTTGGTAACGCTGACGGACACGACCTTGCCGTCGCAGGGGCACATGATCTCGTTTTCCATCTTCATGGCTTCCAGGATCATCAGCACTTGGCCTTTTTGCACGGTGTCGCCGGCGGCCACATTCACGCTCAGGATGTTGCCGGGCATGGGGGAGGTGATCTTTTCGCCGCCTGCAGGGGCAGAAACGGGAGCGGCTGCGGGAGCAGCAGGTGCGGCCGGTGCGCTGGCAGGGGCGGCGCCAGTGATGTCCTCCAGCTCTACCTCATAAACAGTGCCGTTCACATTCACTCTGTACTTCTTCATTTATAATGTCCTCCTACTCAGATTTGTTTCAGGGAAATAATACGGATGGCGGAAATATCAGTACCCATTTCCTCGGCGATGGCAGCGGAAACGGCGGCAATAAGCTCGGGACTTGTGCCGACCTTCGGCGCACCGGCCGGTGCGGCGGGTGTGGGAGCAGGCTTTTCTCCGGTGCTGCGGCACACAAGGCTCATCAGGGTCACAAGAAGAATAATGCAAACCAAGCCTACAAAAACCGTTCCCAATCCCATCAGACACACAAACAGATCGGAATACTCCATGGGCAATTCCCTCCTACATCGAAATTTGGACTCATTGTATCAAATTTTTTGTGCACATTCAATAGTTTGGAAGAAAAAACTAAAAATTCGACAGAATAGCTAAAAAAATTTCAGAGATTGCGGGAAAATTAACAAAGACTTTTCTTTTTAAGAATCTTATGATATAGTTTCCCCATAAGAAGTAATTATTACGGAGGTAATTTTCCTGATGCGATACGGAGAGATACTGCCGGCGGTGTTTCTGTCCCGCCCCAACCGCTTCATAGCCCATGTGCTCGTGGAGGGGGAGGAGGTAGTCTGCCATGTGAAGAATACCGGACGATGTCGGGAGCTGCTGTGTCCCGAGGCGCGGGTGTGGCTGGAAAAGGGGACGAATCCCAAGCGCAAAACGGCCTATGATCTGGTCACGGTGGAAAAGGGGCGCCGCCTTGTGAACATGGATGCCCAGGCGCCCAATAAGATCTTCGGCGAGTGGGCGCTGCGGCTGGAGGCGGGGATCCGCAGCGTCCGGCCGGAGGTGACCTTTGGGGACAGCCGCCTGGATTTTCTGCTGGAAACGGAGCAGGGCAGGCACTATGTGGAGGTCAAAGGGGTAACTTTGGAGGAGGACGGCCATGTGTTTTTTCCCGATGCGCCCACGGAGCGGGGCGTGCGGCATCTGCACACGCTGATGCGCGCCGTGGAGCAGGGGCACCGAGCCACGGTGTTTTTCGTGGTGCAGATGGCGGATGTGCTGGACTTTTCTCCCAATGACAGCACGGATCCCGCCTTTGGGCAGGCGCTGCGGCAGGCAGCTGCCGCCGGTGTACAGGTGCTTGCCTTTACATGTCAGGTCACGCCGGAGGAGGTGACCATGGATCGTCAGATCCCCGTGATCCTATAATATAAAAAAGAGCGACACGAAAAACTCGTGTCGCTCAATTGAATGATTTATTGAAATATCACAGCAGCAGTACGCCGGCCTTTTCGCAGGCGTCCACGGTACCCTTGTCCCACTGGCTGGCCTGCACCTCGCCGATGTGGCAGGTGCCGATCATCAGCATGCACAGGCGGCTCTGGCCGATGCCGCCGCCGATGGTGAGGGGAAGCTCACCGTCAAGGAGCATCTTGTGGAAGGGCAGCTTGCTGCGCTCCTCGCAGCCCCGCTTCTTCAGCTGGTAGCGCATGGAATCTTCATCCACACGGATACCCATGGAGGAGATCTCAAAGCCGCGCTGCAGCACGTCATTCCACATGAGGATGTCGCCGTTGAGTGCCCAGTCGTCGTAGTCCGGCGCGCGGCCGTCGTGGGGCTTGCCGGAGCGCTTGAGGTCATCGCCGATCTGCATGAGGAAGACGGTGTGATGCTCCTTGCAGATGGCATCCTCCCGCTCCTTGGGCGTCTTATCGGGCCAGCGATCCTCCAGCTCCTGGGTGGTGACGAAGTAGACCTCCCGATCCAGCTTCGTGTGCAGGCTGGGGAAGGCGATCTGCAGGGCTTCGTTGGTCTCGCACACGGCGCCCACAATGGCGCGCACGGTCTGGCGCAGGTAGTCCTCGGTGCGGTCTTCGCGGGAGATGACCTTTTCCCAGTCCCACTGATCCACATAGATGGAATGGGTGTTGTCCACCTCCTCGTCACGGCGGATGGCGTTCATATCGGTGAACAGACCCTTGCCCACGTTGAACTCATATTTCTTCAGCGCCAGACGCTTCCACTTGGCCAGAGAATGCACCACCTGGGCGTTGGAGCCGACGTCGGGAATGTCGAAAGAAACAGGGCGCTCCACACCGTTGAGGTTGTCGTTCAGTCCGGAATTTTCATCAACGAACAGGGGAGCAGACACACGGCGCAGGTTCAGCGCCTGACCCAGATTTACCTGGAAATTGCTCTTGATGAATTCGATGGCGCGCTGCATCTCGTACACGGACAGCGGCGTTTTGTACCCTTCAGGAATGACGATCTTGCTCATGGTTTTACACACCCTTCTATAAAATATTTTTTTATTATAATAGGATGAAATGGGTTTTACAAGTGGAAATTTGTCAATTTTTTTGAAAAAATAAAAGGAAAAATTGTTAAAGAAGATAATAGAAAAACGGGACGCCTGACCGCTAAAGTCGGACGTCCCGTTTTTGCTGTGGGAGAGGTTCTTACTTGTAGGCATCCATCATGGCCTTGAAGGCGGGGAGAGAGCGGCGGATCATGTCGTTGGACACGCAGTAGCTCAGCCGGAAATAGCCCGGGCAGCCGAAGCCGTCCGCCGGCACCACCAGCAGGTTATGCTCCAGCTTGGCCTTTTCGGAAAAGGCGTTTGCGTCGCCGCCGGGAGCTTTCACGAACAGATAGAAGGCGCCGTCGGGCTTGGCGCACTCATACCCCATTTCCCGCAGGCTGCTATACAGCAGGTTGCGGTTTTCATCGTAGGCCTGCAGGTCGGGCTGCTCCTCGGCGCACAGACCCACCACCTTCTGCATCAGCGTGGGCGGGCAGACGTGCCCCATGGTGCGTGCAGCGCCGGCCACGGTGGCATAGACGGCGGCGCTGTCGGCTGCGAAGGAGGGCACATAGACATAGCCGATGCGCTCGCCGGGCAGGGACAGGGACTTGGAGTAGGAGTAGCAGACAATGGTGTTTTTATACAGGCAGGGGATGAAGGGGACTTTCACGCCGCCGTACACCAGCTCGCGGTAAGGCTCGTCGGCAATGATGTAGATGGGATGGCCGTACTCGGCGCTCTTGCGCTCCAGCAGAGCGGCCAGACCCCGCAGCGTTTCCTCGGTATACACTACGCCGGAGGGGTTATTGGGGGAGTTGACGATGATGGCCTGAGTGTGGGGCGTGATGCGCCGCTCCACCTCGTCCAGATGCACCTGAAAAGCCTCGGTGTCAGCGGGAACCACAACCATTTTGCCGCCGTTGGCGGTGATGAAGGGGCGGTACTCAGGGAAAAAGGGGGCGATGACCATGATCTCGCTGTCGGCATCCACGATGAGCGCCTTCATCACGGAGATCAGCGCCGGCGCGGCGCCGCAGGTGAGGAACAGCTCGCTGCCACGGATGTCCAGACCAAAGCGACGGGCGAGATCGGCTGCGATGGCCTCGCGGGGCTCTTCAAAGCCGGCTGCCATGGAGTAACCGTGGAGCTGGATGGAGTCCGTTTCGTCCACGACCTTATGAATGGATTCATTGACCTTTTTGGGGGCGGGAATGCTTGGATTGCCCAAAGAATAATCGAAGACGTTTTCCTTGCCGACGACCTTGGCCTGCTCCAGACCATAGGCAAAGAGCTGCCGGATCACGGACGGAGCGGTGCCCAGCTCATAAAAAGTTTGATTGACCATATTTTTCTCCTTTTATACAATTACACGATTATACGATTACACGATGTTTGTGCCTGCAGCAAATGCTTTTCAGGCGAGATGCATCCGCTGCGCCAGCACGCTGCCGGCGGCGATGGAGGCCAGCTTGGACTCGGCACTGTCGGCGCGGGAGACCAAAACGATGGGCACCTTGGCGCCGAGGATGATACCGGCGTTCTTGGCGCCGCCGAAGAGGGAAGCAGCCTTGCCGATGCCGTTGCCCACCTCGTAGTTGGGCACCAGCAGGATGTCGGCGTCGCCGGCGCCGGCAGCGGTGTAGTGCTTGTGGTGGCAGGCTTCCTTGCTCACGGCCAGATCCAGCGCCACGGGGCCGCAGACCTGCATGTTATACTTGCTCCAGCGGTCGGTCATCTTGGTCAGGGCGTCGGCGTCCACGGTGGACTGCACCTTGGGATTCACCTGTTCCGCGCCGCAGATGCAGGCGGCATTGATGGACTCATAGCCCAGCGCCTGCAGCACGGCGGCGGCATTCTCCAGAATTTCGGCTTTCTTCTCCAGATCGGGGAAGGTGTTCACGCCGCCGTCGGTGAGGATGACCATTTTGCCCAGGGCGGGGATCTCGTAGAACATGCAGTGGGTGGTGAGGTGGGAGGTGCGCAGGCCGCACTCCTTGTTGAACACAGCCCGCATCAGGTCGGCTGTGCCCAGAATGCCCTTCATGAGGAAGTTGGCCTTGCCCTCGGCGCACAGAGCCACAGCCTTGGCGGCGCTGTCCGTGTCGGAATCGGCGGCGATGATCTCATAGGATGCGGGGTCTTCGCCGATGTTCTGCAGCATCCGGCAGATCTCGTCAGTGTGACCCACCAGAATGGGGGTGGCAATGCCCTCGCGGCGGGCGGTCACCACGGCCTCGATGACAGGCTCATCGTGCGCCGCAGCTACGGCGATCACGCCGCTCTGACCGCCCTTGGCGGCCTCCACAATGCCTTGGATGGTATTGATCATAAAACAGCCTCCTGATATGTACTTGAAAGTGCGTATAGCCGCAATTATCCGCATTTAATTATATAGTACTTTCCGCTGTGCGTCAACAAAGTTTACCGAATGGTTTGGTAAATTTTTGCGCGACCATTTTGGCCACCTTGACGAAGGTTCCGCCCTTTGTTATAATGAAAAAACCACGGCAAAGGAGAGAAAAAATGAAGGAAATCAAAATCATCCCGCTGGCTCTGGCCTTTGCGGGATGTTTCTTGGGCGCCGGATTCGTGTCCGGCCAGGAATTATGGCAGTTTTTCGGCGAGTTCGGCGTGAAAGGGTATGTCGGGCTGCTTCTGGCCTGCGTGCTGCTAGCAGCCTTCGGCATCATCATGATGCGGCTGCTGCAGGAGTCGGGGCTGGAAAAGGTGGAGGAGATCATGGTGCCGTGGAACGTGCCGTTTCTGCGGACGCTGGCGGGGCTGATCCTCAACGCGTTTTTGCTGGGCGTGGTGGTCATCATGACCGCCGGCGTAGGCGCTACCGTGGAGCAGCTTTTGGCCGTTCCTTCGGAGATCGCTTCGGCGGTGTTCGTGCTGCTGCTGGGCGTGGTGGCGCTGCTGGGCATCTCCGGCATGATGAAGGTGTTTTCCGCTCTGGTGCCCATTATCGTGGCGGCCACGGTGGCCTTTGCGGCGATGAGCTGGATCGAGTTCGGAACGGAGGGGATCCTGTCCCTGCCCGAGCAGGTGCACAGCAACCCTCTGATGCCCAACTGGATCGTGGCGGCGCTGACCTATGTGGCCTACAACCTCCTCGGCGCCGTGGGAATCATGGCGCCGCTGGGCAAATATCTCAAGGAGAAGAAGACGGTGCGGCTGGGCATCGCCTTGGGCGGGGTGCTGCTGATCCTTGTGGCCGGAAGTGTGCTGACCTCTCTGACGGGCTATATGGACGCGGCGGCGGAGCAGATGCCCATGGTGGCGCTGGCCTCCCGCCTGAATCCGACGCTGGGCATCGTGTACGGCGTGCTGCTTTTGATGGGCATGTTCAGCAATGGGCTTGCGTCCCTTGTGGCGCTGATGGAGTATGTCAACCGCCATGTGAAAGCGTTTGACAGCCACCGGAAGATCACCATGGCGGTGCTGATGCTTTTGGTATGGGCCGCCAGTCTGGCGGGCTTCGGCAATCTGGTGGGGACGGTGTTTCCGGTGTTCGGCTACATCGGCATCGTGGCCATTGTGTGCGTGTGCATCAACTACGCAAAGTGGAGAAAAAAGAACAAAAATGGTATAAAGGGAAATAGCATTACAGAGCCGAATAAACCTCAATAAAATGCATGGTAATACGCGCCGTCAGACCCCATAAGGGGTAGGGAAG
>OMQS01000017.1 GCA_900313295.1 uncultured Eubacteriales bacterium | reverse complement strand
TTTGTCAATTCCGAAGCGGAAATTTTTTAGGCTGTTTTGTAGGAAATTTTATGGACGGTTTTTGGCTATTTATAGGTCTTTATAATATTTTCAGCCGCCTCCCGCTTGGAAATGCGCAGATCCATAGCCTGCTTCTCGATATACCGGTGCGCCTCCGCCTCCGTCATGTGCAGACATTCAATGAGGAGCCATTTCGCCCGATTCACCAGACGGATCTCACGGATCTTTTCCTCCACGGTGGCCTGCTTGGCCTGCATCTGCCGCATCCGCTCCCGGGTGGCGCAGAGGATGCGCAGGTTTTGGGCCACCATTTGCCGATTGGTGGGCTTGGCCAGAGTGATCACCCCGTAGCGCACCACCTTGGAATAGATCTCGTTATAATGGTCGCTTTTCACCAGCAGCAGCACACCGGCGCCGCTGCCCGCGCAAATGTCAATGGCCAGATGCATCCCGAAATCGTCCGGCAGCGGCGTATTGATGAGCACGATGTCAAACTCCGTTTCGGCCAGCCGCCTGCGCGCCTCGGCCACGCCGGCCGCCGTTTTCACCGGCCAGTAATCGGTCATGGGGAGCAGCGGCATAATGCTGTTTGTGAAGCGGTCTGAGGCGGTAACGATCAAAACGCTGTAGACCCTGTCCTGAAATACCACAGGCTCCCCTCCTTTCCCCTATGGTTCCCGACGGCTCAGCGCCCGCCAAAGGCGCACAGCACCGAGTGGGGCAGATGCGCCCGCACGAACGGGTCGGCCTCCGCAAGAGCGATGGCCTCGCTCAGGGAATCGGGCAGCGCCCGCAGCGTATGCAAGGTCTCCGCCGAGGCGGTGTAGAGGTTGAAGTCCGAGGCGGGCGGAAGCGTCAGCTTATGCGCAATGCCGTAAAGTCCGGCGTAGATCAGCAGGGCGTAGGCCAGATAGGGGTTGGCGGTGGAGTCGGCGGAGCGCAGCTCCGCGCGGTGCTGCTCCCCCACGGCAGCGGGAATGCGGATCAGTTGGGAGCGATTTTCCTCCGACCAGGTGATGTAGCGGGGCGCTTTGTCCCTGCCCAAACGGCGGTAGGACTCCTCAACGGGGTTCAGAAACAGGGTGATCTCCGCGCTCTTGGCCAGCACGCCTGCGATAACGGCAGGCAGCAGATCCTCCGTCACGCCGCCCTTGGCGGAAATATTGATGTGCATACCGCTGCCGTCCCTGTCGGGCAGAGGTTTGGGCTGAAAGCTGGCGCACAGGCCGTTTTGCGCGGCCACCGTGCGCACCACGGCTCGGAAGGTGATGGCGTTATCCGCGGCTGTCAGGGGATCGGAATAGCGAAAGTCGATCTCGTTCTGGCCGGGGCCGCTCTCGTGATGGGAGCTTTCGGGGCGGATGCCCATCTGCTCCAGCATCAGGCAGATCTCCCGTCGGATATGCTCCCCCTTGTCGTCGGGGGCGATGTCCATATAGCCGGCCTGATCGTGGGGAAGGGTGGTGGGTTGGCCGTATTCGTCCAGCTTGAACAGGTAAAACTCCATCTCCGCGCCGAAGGCGAACTCGATGCCCTTTTCGGCGGCCTCGGAAACGGCTTTTTTCAGAATGCTGCGCGTGTCCCGCTCAAAGGGACGGCCATCGGGATAGAAAATGTCGCAGAACATCCGCACCACCTTGCCCTGCTCCGGCCGCCAAGGGAGCTGGATCAGGGTGGAGGAATCCGGCCGCAGCAGCAGGTCGGAGCGCACCTCGCCGCCGAAGCCCTCGATGGCGGAGGCGTCGATGGCGATCCCGTAGGCAAAGGCGCGGGGCAGCTCCCCGGGCATAATGGCCACATTGTGCTGCTTTCCGTAGACATTGCAGAAGGCCAGACGGATAAATTTCACATCCTCCTGCTCCACAAATTCCATGACTTCCCTGGGCGTGTACTTCACAAGTCCACCTGCTTTCCTTCAGTTTGTAACATAAAGCTGCTTATAGGGGTTGCTGCTGTTGGGGGTGATGACGGTGAAAGGCTGGCGCAGCAGCTCGCCGCAGTCTCCGCCGAACAGCTCGCAGAATGTATGCAGATAGTCCCGCACCATGTTCATATCCTTGCGGGAGGCCGGACGGGCGATGACCTGCTTGGGCAGCAGGATCTTTTTGCAGTCCGAGCGGATATAGAGCCGGCCGCCGTGCATCCCTGTGCAGGGAAAATTGCTCACGATGGGGCGGGGGCCATCGGTAAGCCCCAGAACGATGATAACGCCGCCGGCCTGATATTCTCCCAGAAAGCTGCCGGCCTTGCCGCCGATGACCATGACCGGCCGCTTGTCGCCGTAGGCCTTCATGTGGATCCCCGCGCGGTACCCGGCGTTTCCCTCCACATACAGCTCGCCGCCCCGCATGGCATAGCCCGCGGCGTCGCCGATGCTGCCGCGGACGACGATGCGGCCCGCGTTCATGGTGTCGCCCACGGCGTCCTGGGCGTTGCCGCGCACCTCGATGCAGGCGCCGTCGAGATAGGCACCCAGCGCGTTGCCGGGCGTGCCCGTCACGGTGAGGTTTCCCGTCTCCAGTCCTGCGCCGATGAAACGCTGGCCGTAGCAGCCGGTAACGGACGCGTCGCCGGAGCAGCTGCGGATGGCGGCGTTCAGCTGCCGGTAATCCAGTCCGGACGCATCAATATGGGTCATTATAGCACACCTCCGTATAATTTGTATAGGAAATTATTCTCCTGCGTGGGCAATGCCCAGGATCTCCAGCTCCTTGTCGGTCATGCCGATGCCGCGGAGCATCAGGCGGTTGCCCTTCAGGGCTTCGATGGAGTTGATGCCCATGCCGCCCATCATCTCCTTGATCTCGTGCTTCCAAGCGGTCAGCAGGTTCACCAGCCGGTTCTTCCCCTCCTCGATGTCCAGCCGGCGCACCAGCTCCGGATCCTGCGTGGCTATGCCCCAGCTGCACCGACCCGTCTGGCAGGAGCGGCACAGGTGGCAACCCAGAGCCAACAGGGCGGCGGTGCCGATGTAGCAGGCGTCCGCCCCCAGAGCAATGGCCTTGACCACATCGGCGGAGGAGCGGATGCTGCCGCTGATGATGAGGGAAACGTGGTTGCGGATCCCCTCGTCCCGCAGGCGCTGATCCACGGCCGCCAGAGCCAGCTCAATGGGGATGCCCACCGTGTCCCGAATGCGGGTGGGCGCGGCGCCGGTGCCGCCCCGAAAGCCGTCGATGGCGATGATGTCCGCGCCGCTGCGGGCGATCCCGCTGGCGATGGCGGCAATGTTATGCACGGCGGCCACCTTCACGATGATGGGCTTTTTATACTCGGTGACCTCTTTTAAGGAATACACCAGCTGGCGCAGATCCTCGATGGAGTAAATGTCGTGGTGGGGGGCGGGGGAAATGGCGTCTGTCCCCTCGGGCACCATGCGGGTGCGGGACACATCGCCCACGATCTTCGCACCGGGCAGGTGGCCGCCGATGCCCGGCTTGGCTCCCTGCCCCATCTTGATCTCAATGGCGGCGCCGGCCTCCAGATACTGCTTGTGCACGCCGAAGCGGCCGGAGGCCACCTGAACGATGGTGCTGTCGCCATAGGCATAAAAATCCTCGTGAAGCCCGCCCTCGCCGGTGTTATAGCAGATGCCCAGCTCCTGCGCCGCCTGCGCCAGACAGGCGTGGGCGTTGTAGCTGATGGAGCCGTAGCTCATGGCGGAAAACATCACCGGCATGGACAGCTCGATCTGCGGCGGCAGGGTGCAGACAAGCTGCCCCGCTTCGTCCCGCCGGATGCCGTCGGGCTTCCGCCCCAGAAACACCCTCGTTTCCATAGGCTCCCGCAGGGGATCCACCGGCGGATTGGTCACCTGAGATGCGTTGACGAGGATCCTGTCCCAATACACCGGATAGCGCTTGGGATTCCCCATGGACGAGAGCAGCACGCCGCCGCTTCCGGCCTGCTTGTAAATTTCCTGCACGGTGTCCTCGTCCCAGTTGGCATTGTCCCGCAGGGCGCAGTCGCTTTTGCGGATCTTCAGGGCGTGGGTGGGGCAGAAGCACACGCAGCGCTGGCAGTCCACACACCGGCTCTCGTCGGCGGTCATGAAGCCCCGCTCCTTG
>OMQS01000013.1 GCA_900313295.1 uncultured Eubacteriales bacterium | reverse complement strand
CCACTGTTTTTTCTTGCACTTTCCGCATTTATATCCTATACTGTTGGCAGAAAGAAAACGTGCTTGAGGTATGCTTTTATGGCAAGATATATGATCCCCTGCCTGCTGGGGCTGGAAAAATTAGTGGGCGACGAGGTGAAGCGGCTGGGGCTGAAGAATGTCCGGGTGGAAAACGGGCGCATTTTCTGCGACGGCACCGATACCGACTGCGCACGGCTCAACATTAACCTCCGCTGTGGCGCACGGGTGCTGCTGGTGCTGGGCGAATTCCCCGCCCGCAGCTTTGAGGAGCTGTTTCAGGGGGTGAAGGCCATTGCTTGGGAGGACTATATCCCCAAGGACGGCGCCTTCCCCGTGAAGGGCTACTCCATCACCAGCCAGCTTCACTCCGCTCCCGCGTGCCAGTCCATCGTGAAAAAGGCCATGGTGGAGCGGCTGAAAGGGCGCTACGGGCTGGAGCAGTTTCCGGAAACGGGGGCGAAATACCAGGTGCGGTTCTCTCTTTTCAAGGATCAGGCGGTCATCGGGCTGGACGGCTCCGGCGAGGGGCTTTACAAGCGGGGCTACCGAGCCGTGGGCGTGGAGGCGCCCCTGCGGGAAACGCTGGCGGCGGCCATGGTGCTGCTGTCCCGCTATCGGGGGCGCGACCCCTTCTGCGACCCCTTCTGCGGCAGCGGCACCATCCCCATCGAAGCGGCGCTCATCGCCAAAAACCGCGCCCCGGGGCTGGAGCGCAGCTTTGACGCGCAGAAATGGGCATTCCTGCCCCAGAGCGCATGGCTGGATGCCGCCGAGGAGGCCATGGACAAGGAGTTCCACGGGAAATACGACATCTGGGGCGGGGACATCGACCCCCGCGCCGTGGACATTGCCCGCAGCAACGCCGCGAAAGCGGGCGTGGAGGACTGCATCCGCTTCGAGGTGGCGGACATGAAGGACTTCCGGCGGGATAACCCATACGGCCGGCTGGTGACCAACCCGCCCTACGGCGAGCGGCTCATGGATCGGGCGGAGGCGGAGGCGCTGTATCGGGAGCTGGGGCGCGTATGGCAGCGGCTGCCCGACGGCTGGCGGACGCTGGTGCTCAGCAGCCACACGGAGTTTGAGCGCACCTTCGGGCGTCCGGCGGACAAGAAAAGAAAGCTGTATAACGGGATGCTCAAGTGCGATCTGTTTATGTATGGGAAGGTGTGATGGGGCACGGATTGCCACGGCCAGCGTTCGCGCCGGCCATGCAATGACACGGCTCTTGCAAGGGCTTCGGCACAAGACCGGGCGGTGGGGTGAAGTTACCCCGCCCTGCGGACAACAAGCAGCGCCTGCGGGCGGGACGATGTGGGCATCGTCCCCCCGCGCGGAGCGTGAGGTGCGGCGCATGAATGCCGAACGGGTTTGCCTGCATTTTGTGCGCCGGCCGGGATGATTTGTTTTCAATTTATACACAAATTCTATTTTTTGCCTGCTATAATTGACCTATGTGTTCTTATTCTTTTCCACATTTGGAGGGTCTTATGAAACATATTTTCATTATCAATCCCACTGCCGGCAAGTCCGACAGCCGCCAGCGCATTTATGACATGGCGGATTCTCTGCGCACCCGGCACGACCTGGATGTGCAGTGCATTCTCACCAAGCGGCAGGGGCACGCCACGGAGCTGGCCAAAAAGCTCTGCCAGACCGGCGAGGAGCTGCGGTTTTACGCCTGCGGCGGCGACGGCACCGTGAACGAAGTGGCCAACGGCATCATCGGCTACGATAACGCCGCCATGAGCGTCATCCCCATCGGCACGGGCAACGATTTTCTCAAGAATTTCGGCAGCGACATCAGCAAATTCCGCGACGCCGAGAACCTGTGGAACGGCCCCCAGTTCCCCATAGACGCCATTCAGGTCAACGACCGCATCGCCCTGACCATCGCCTGCTCCGGCATCGACGCAAGGGTAGCCAACGATGTGCATAAATTCAGCGAAAGCCCCATTCTGGACGGCAAGAGCAGCTACATCGTGGCGCTGGCGGCCAACTTCCTCTTCAAAGGCATCGGCTCCCACTGGACAGTGTCGCTGGACGGCGTGGCCGAGGAGAAGGACTACTCTCTGGTGGCCGTGTGCAACGGGCGCTATTACGGCGGCGGCTTCATGCCCGTGGCCGAGGCGCGGATGGACGACGGCGTGCTGAACACACTGATGGTGGACAAGGTTTCCCGCATGACGTTTTTGAAATTTGTGGGGCCGTACTCCAAGGGCGGCTACGACCGGTTCCCCCATCTGGCGCGCTGCTCCACTGCCAAGGACATCATCATCTCCTCCAAGAAAAAGGACATCACCACCTGTCTGGACGGCGAGTGCATCACCACCGACTATGTGCACATCCGTCTGGCGGACAAAAAGCTGAATTTCTTCGGCCCCGAGGGCTGCGACTGCAACGCCACCGCCCGCAGCGTCACCCCCGCCGGGGCGGAAATGTGAACTTTTTGTTATTTTCCAAATTACCCCTTGAAAAAAACCATAGATGTGGTATTATTATCAGCGTTAGCACTCCAGTGTTTTGAGTGCTAACACTGAATTTGTTTTTTAATATAAGGATATAAGGAGGAAATAATCATGAAACTGACACCGCTTTCCGATCGGGTCGTGCTGAAGATGACGGAAGCTGAGGAGACCACCAAGGGCGGCATCATCCTCACCGGCTCCGCCAAGGAGAAGCCCTCTGTGGCGGAAGTCATCGCCGTAGGCCCCGGCGGCATGGTGGACGGCAACCCCGTGACCATGACCGTGAAGCCCGGCGACAAGGTCATCACCGATAAGTACGCCGGCACCAAGATCACCCTGGACGAGGTGGAGTACATCATCGTGAAGCAGGGCGACATCCTGGCCATCGTAGAGTAAGAAACTTCTGCGCTGTCATTGCGAGACCAGTCCGCAGACTGGTCGTGGCAATCCGTTCTCCCCGGCCTTATGCAAAGGGTATTACGGATTCCCACGGTCGCTTCGCTCCCTCGGAATGACATTCTTTTGTAAAATCGTTATCTGCAATATAGGAGGCAATCAATATGTCTAAGATTATTAAGCGCGGCGACGAGGCCCGGAAGGCTCTGGAGTCCGGCGTCAATCAGCTGGCCGATACCGTAAAGGTCACCCTGGGCCCCAAGGGCCGCAATGTGGTGCTGGATAAGAAGTTCGGCTCTCCCCTGATCACCAACGACGGCGTGTCCATCGCCAAGGAGATCGAGCTGGACGATCCCTTTGAGAACATGGGCGCGCAGCTGGTGCGGGAGGTTTCCACCAAGACCAACGATGTGGCCGGCGACGGCACCACCACCGCCACCCTGCTGGCGCAGGCCATGGTGCGGGAGGGTCTGAAGAATCTGGCCGCCGGCGCCAACCCCATCGTTATGAAGAAGGGCATGGCCAAGGCCGTGGAGGCCGCGGTGGCGTCTATCCACGCCCAGAGCCAGAAGGTGAACGGCTCCGATGACATTGCAAGAGTGGGCACCGTGTCCTCCGGCGACGCTTTCATCGGCAAGCTCATTGCCGAGGCCATGGAGAAGGTCAGCTCTGACGGCGTGATCACCATTGAGGAGTCCAAGACCGCCGAGACCTACAGCGAGGTGGTGGAGGGCATGATGTTCGACCGCGGCTACATCACCCCCTATATGGTCACCGACACCGAGAAGATGGAGGCCGTCATCGACGACGCCTACATTCTCATTACCGACAAGAAGATCTCCGTCATTTCCGAGATCCTGCCCCTGCTGGAGCAGCTGGTGCAGGCGGGCAAGAAGCTGTTCATCATCGCCGAGGACGTGGAGGGCGAGGCTCTGAGCACCCTCATCGTGAACCGTCTGCGGGGCACGCTGAACGTGGTGTGCGTGAAGGCGCCCGGCTTCGGCGACCGCCGCAAGGAAATGCTCCAGGATATTGCCATCCTCACCGGCGGCCAGGTCATCAGCGAGGAGCTGGGTCTGACGCTGAAGGATGCCACCGTGGATATGCTGGGTCGCGCCCGTCAGGTGAAGGTCACTAAGGAGAACACCATCATCGTGGACGGCGCCGGCGACAAGCAGGCCATTGCCGACCGCGTGGCGCAGATCCGCAGCCAGATCGGCATGACCACCAGCGAGTATGACAAGGAGAAGCTGCAGGAGCGGCTGGCCAAGATGGCCGGCGGCGTGGCTGTCATCAAGGTGGGTGCTGCTACCGAGACCGAGATGAAGGAGAAGAAGCT
>OMQS01000081.1 GCA_900313295.1 uncultured Eubacteriales bacterium | reverse complement strand
CTGACTGACATCGGCACTGAGGAACTGGGTCATTTGGAGATGATCGGCGCCATTGTCCACCAACTCACCCGAAACCTTTCGGAAAAGGACATCAAGACCGCCGGCTTTGATGCGTACTTCGTAGACCACACCACCGGCGTTTACCCCACGGCCGCCTCCGGATTTCCGTGGAACGCGGCCTCCATGGCCGTAAAGGGCGACGTCATCGCCGATCTCACGGAGGATCTGGCAGCAGAGCAGAAAGCCCGCGTTACCTATGACAACATTCTGCGGCTGTCTGACGATCCCGATGTCAATGACGTAATCAAATTCCTGCGCGCCAGAGAGGTCGTTCATTTCCAGCGCTTCGGTGAGGGGCTGCGCCTTGCCAAAGAAAAAATGGATCAGAAGAACGTGTATTTCACCAACCCCGCTTTTGATAAATAAAAGAAACAGGGGCTCCGAGCCATTGGAGTCCCTGTAAAAATTATTTCTTTTTGATCTTGCTGCCCAAAAACATCCCCGCCAGTACGCCCAGCGCCAAGCCAAGCACGGCGTTGCCCTGTGCTCTGCCAAGCCAGTAGCCGGCCAGCATGCCGATGCCTACGCCTTCCACCAGCCAGGTGTTCTGCTCTTTGCCCTCGTCTTCGGCCTTTTTGCGTGTTTTCCTGCGGAAAATGTCGATGATCGCGGGGATCAGAATAGCCGCTGCAATGCCGCAAACGATCCACGGCAGAGCGGCCTGCACAGCTTCACTCATACTTCCCTCTCCATTCGATTGATGATCTTATGATATGCCCATAGGATCGGTTTGTCAACGAAAAAGAGCCTCTGCCAAAGCGGCAGAGGCTCTCACGAATCCGTTTACTTTCTATCCAGCCATGTGGGGCGCATGTAGAGCTTGATGGGGTAGATCACCATGTCGTCAAGTCCTTGCTCTGCCTTCGCCTTTTCCAGCTCCGGCACCAGTTTTTCTACACAGGTGTTGTAGGTGATGGGAATGCCAAGCCGGTCGGAGAGTTCTTTGCATAGCCTGTAGCCCTTGAGGATCTCCTCCACCTTGGTCTCACGCAGCAGGTGCGTGTTATTGATAAGCCCCTTCACCTTTAAGCCCGTTTCGGCCTGAATGGTTTGGATGTGGTACAAAGCGCCCTCCACCGTGTCCGTTTCCGGCCGGTTGGCGTTGACCACAATGAGCATTTCGCAGTCTGATTCGTCCACAAAGTACTTTTTGAACTGGTTCAGCACCCGTGCGCCGGCATTGTCGCCGCCCACATCGGCCACCACCATGTAGTCCTTGTTCTCCAGAGGAGCCTTCATGCAGGCGGAAATGGCCGGCAGATCCTCGGTGATGTCGTAGCCAAAGGAGTTGAAGTGGACGGCGATGTCCATATCTTCCAGGAACTCCTGCCGCTCCCTGCTGCGGAAGTAAGGGTTGGCAATGTCCATATCCAGAATGGCTACTTTGTCAAACTGCTTTTTCAGATTGATAACATGGTTCACGGAAAACTCTGTTTTGCCGCTGCCATAATGACCCACAATAAGCGTAATTCGTTTCAAGATGATTCTTCCTTCTTACTCTTTCCAGGCAGACAGAGCCGTCTTGTTGGCGGGGATGAGAGCAGCCTTCTTGCCGGTCATGGTCTTGGCCAGAACCTTGTCCATGATGTCCAGGCTCACCACGCCGGAAGCGCGGATGATGGCGCCCAGCATGACCATATTGGCGGTCTTGCCGTTGCCGACTTCCTGCTCGGCGATGTGGGTGCAGTCCACATAGTGAACGTTCACATCGGTGCGGCGAGCCTTATAGTTGATGACTGAAGCGTTCACGAACAGATGACCGCCGGGAACCAACATATCCTCAAACTTGTCCAGAGACGGGCCGTTCATAGCCACCAGCACGTCGCAGCTGGTGACCAGCGGAGACGCGATGGGCTTGTCGGAAATGCAGACGGTGCAGTTAGCCGTACCGCCGCGCATCTCGGGGCCGTAGGAAGGCATCCAAGTGGCCTCTTTGCCCTCGTACATTGCAGCATAGGCCAGCATCTGGCCGATCAAAAGCACACCCTGGCCGCCGAAGCCGGCCACAAAAACTTTTTTAGTAGCCATTTACTTTACCTCCTTGACTTCCTCGGGGCACTTGAACTGCTTCACAGGATAGTAAGGCATCATGTTCTCCCGCAGCCACTCCATGGACTTAGGAGCGGACAGGCCCCAGTTGGTGGGGCAGATGGACAGGAATTCAACAAATGCAAAGCCCAGCTTCAGATCCTGCACCTTGAAGGCGCGGCGGATGGCGGACTTGGCCTTGCGCACATTGGCGGGAGAATCCAGAGAAACGCGCTCCACATACACGGCGCGATCCTGCACGGAGATCAGCTCGCACATACGCATGGGCATACCGGCCTGCTCCACAGTACGGCCTTCCACGCAGGTGGTGGCCTTCTGGCCGATCAAGGTGGTGGGCGCCATCTGGCCGCCGGTCATGCCGTAAATGGCATTGTTGATGAAGAAGGTGCAGAACTTCTCACCGCGCTCGGCGGCGTGAATGATCTCGTTGGTGCCGATGGAGGCCAGGTCGCCGTCGCCCTGATAGGTGAACACCGGAGAATTGGGGTGCACGCGCTTGATGCCGGAGGCAACAGCGGGGGCGCGGCCATGGGGGGACTCGATCATATCAACGTTCATGTACTGGTGCGCCACGATGGAGCAGCCAACGGGAGAAACAGCGATGCAGTTACCCAGATCACCCCGCTCCTCCAGCACTTCCATGATCAGACGATGGGCAATACCGTGCGTGCAGCCCGGGCAGTAGTGCAGCTCGGTCTCGCGCATACCTTTAGTATATTCAAATACGGGCTTCAACTTACTTCACCTCCATAATCTTCTTGGTCCGGTCAACGATCTCCTGGGGATCCAGCAGCATACCACCGACGCGGTTGATGAGGCTGACGGGCAGCTTGCACTCCACAGCCAGCTTCACATCGTAAATCATCTGACCCTGGGACAGCTCCACAGAGATGATGTGCTTGGTGGTGTTGAAGTCGATCTCCTTAAAGGCATTCACGGGGAACGGCCACAGGGTCTTGGGACGGATCAGACCGACCTTGATGCCCTCCTGAGCCAGCATCTCCATGGCCTCCATAGCGATACGAGAGGTGGAACCATAGGCCACAAACACGACCTCGGCGCCGGCAAGATCACGGGACTCCCAATCCTGCAGCTCGCGCTCGGCCTTTTCGTACTTGGGCCAGTATTCATTGATGTAGTTCTCCAGCAGCTCCTGCTTGAGCCACACGGAGTTGATGGCATGACGGTCTCTCTTATTCTTATGGCCGGTCAGCGCATAGGGCTTAGCCACAGGGATCTCGTCCTCAGTGAGGGCAGCCTTGGGCTCGGGCATGATCACGGGCTCCATCATCTGACCCAGCATACCGTCGGCAGCGATGATGACAGGGTTTCTGTACTCGTCTGCCAGATCGAAGGCCTTGCCGATCATGTCAATGGCTTCCTGAATGGAGTTGGGAGCCAGAACGATGGTGTGATAGTCGCCGTTGGAGCCGCCGCGGGTGACCTGGTTATAGTCGGCCTGACCGGGCTGGATGGAACCGATGCCGGGGCCGCCGCGCATGACGTTGATGATGACCACGGGCAGCTCCACGGAGCAGAGCAGACCGATGGACTCCTGCATCAGCGCGATACCGGGAGAAGAAGAAGTGATAAGCACACGACCGCCGGCAGCGGATGCGCCGTAAGCCATGTTGATGGCGCCCAGCTCAGACTCGGCCTGAATGAATGCGCCGCCGGCCTTCTTCAGCTCTCTGGACATATACTCGGGAACCTCGCTCTGCGGGGTGATGGGGTAACCGAAATAGTATCTGCAGCCGGCGTTGATGGCGGCGGCAGCGAAGGCTTCGTTACCCTTCATTAATTTCTTTTCTGCCATTTCTTTGTTACCCTCCTACTTATTCCTCAACATAGACATTGATGATGCCGTCCGGGCACATCAATGCGCAGCTGGCGCAAGCAATGCATTTGTCCGGATCCGTTACGCTGATGGGATGATACCCCTTTCTGTTCACGGCCACATCATCAAGCTTCAGGATCTTCATAGGACATGCGTTCACACACAGTTCGCAGCCCTTGCAGCGGTCTGCCCTGAAAACCAGTTTTCCTTTCTTTGCCACTTGACTCACTTCCTTTACTGTTTTCCGGCGGAAAAAACACGTCCACCCGATACACATATTATAGCGAAAAAATGCACAGCAGTCAACGGATTGCAACGCTGTAAAGGGCGAAAAATTCGATTTCATCCTTTTACTTAAAAAGAGAAAAAATTTTTGTGCAACTTTATCGCTCGTTTATTTTACAGAAAGTCTTTCGTTTCACAGTTTCACTTTGTGAAACTTTTTGTTGACTTCTCTGGTAAAGATTGTTATAATTAAGTCAATCAGGAGGTGAGCGCCATGAGTTCCTTTTGCTGCCATGTCGGTCAGCGCATAAAAAAATACAGAAAAAGCCGCGGTTACACCATCGAGCAGTTCTCTGCCATGATCGGCAAAAGCAAAGCCACGGTTTCCAAATACGAAAACGGTACCATCACCATCGACATCGACACGCTGTACGACGTCTCCCAGAAGCTGGATATTGATTTGAAGTGTTTTCTGGACTATCAGCCGCCGGATCTTCATGCCGAGCCTGTGCTGCCCAAGAATTTCTATTTCAATCAGCCCCGCGCCTATATGTACTATTTTGATGGCCGCATCCGCCAGATCGTCCGTTCCTTGCTCTGCTTCTCCCCTTCCACGGCGGGCGAGAGCGTAGATGTGATGCTGTATATGGGGTTGGAGGATTTTGCCAAGCCCGACCGCTGCCAGCACCTTTTCACCGGCGAGATGAAGGCTTTCGACACCATCACCCACATGGTGCTCAACAATCAGATCAACGATGCCGAAAAAATGTATATCTGTATGCTCAACCCCATGCAGACCCGCACGCCGGCCGTCGGTCTTCTCTCAGGCATCGGCAGCAGCCCCTTCTTTGCGCCCATCGCCCTCAAGACCCTCATCTCCAAGGAGCCGCTGGAGGAAAACGACCGCCTGCTCAACTCCATCAAGCTGGATAAGGACGATTATCATCTGCTGAAATACTATAATATGATGGTGGTCAACCGTCCTGCCGCCCTGTTTTTGGAGTAAATATCTTTTTGATTTGAATGGTAAAAAGTGCCGGATACTGTTCCGGCACTTTTTTCAGCTCATTTTGAGTATTTCCCGCTTCAGCCGCAGGATGATGCGCTTTTCCAGTCGGGAAATGTACGACTGAGATATGCCCATTCTGTCGGCCACCTCCTTCTGCGTCATCTCCTTCTTTCCTCCCAGGCCGAACCGTAGGGAGATAATGTCCCGCTCTCGGGAGGACAGCTTCCCCACGGCATCCTGCAGCAGTTTCCTGTCCACGTCCGCCTCGATGGGGCGCATCACCGTGTCCCCGTCCGTGCCCAGCACGTCGCTGAGCAGCAGCTCCTTTCCGTCCCAGTCCGTGCTCAGGGGTTCGTCAAAGCTGATCTCCGTCCGCTGGGCGGAGTTTTTTCGCAGATACATGAGGATCTCGTTTTCGATGCATCGGGAGGCATAGGTGGCTAATTTGATGTTTTTGTCCGCCCGAAAGGTATTGATGGCCTTGATAAGCCCGATGGTGCCGATGGATATGAGATCCTCCATGTTGATGCCCGTGTTTTCAAAGCGCCGCGCCAGATATACCACCAGCCGCAGATTCCGTTCTATGAGTGTCTGCCGCACGGAAAAATCCCCCTGCCCCATGCGCGCGATTAGCTCCGCCTCTTCAGCTCTGGTAAGCGGCTGCGGCAGCGTGTCGCTGCCGCCTATGTACATTACTTTATCCCGCCTGACGATTCGCAGCAGCCAGAGCCGGATCTGCATCAGCAGATTTTTCAATGCGCTCCCCCCTTTCCGCGCCGCCCCACAGGGCGCAGTATCCGCCGCCGTCGCTCACCGGCCCCTGGGACAGGGCGATCAGCGTCCGCGGGATCCTCCTGCGGCTCAAAGCGATGTAATCGCTGCGTACCGCCAGCAAAAGCCCCGTCTCCATGCCCACGCTGCGGTAGGGCAGCAGCGTGAACCGCAGTCTGCTTCCGGCGGAATAGAGTCTGGCCATGGCCGTCTCCGGTGCGTTTTTTTCCTTCAGTATATCCGCCTCCGTTTTCGGCAGCAGCTCCAGCAGCGCCGCCTGCTCCATCACCAGCACCGGCCGCCCATCCACCGGATTGCGCAGCGTATTTCCCGTGTCATAAAGCGCTGTAAAGTCCTTTGCTTTGCCATCTATAGCCACCTGAACTTTCATCAATTCTCCCCCTCCGTGTCTGGCTCCCTGCCGGAACAGCAGATGCAGCGCGGCCGCCAGCGCCGCCGTCCCGCCCAAAAGCAGCTTCCAGTCAATTTCCGCCCGATAGATCCTGCCCAATAACAGCTCCGGCGCACCGACGCAGAAGCCCACTGCCAATATCACCCCCGCAAGCGCTCCGGACAGCAGGAAAAACAGGCCGATCAGCTTCATCTTGTGCCGCTCCCGCCCGAAGGCTGCCCAGGCCATGCCGGCACCCACGGCCAGCTTGCACGCCGGATGCGCCAGCCATGTCAGGCTCGGGAAAAAGACGGCGGCGGCATACAAGCCTCCTCCTGCGCCGCACAGCAAAAACCGCAGCCTGCGCAGCGGCGTTCCCGCCAGACGCGCCACCGCCATCAGCAGCAGGTAGTCCACCGCCAGATTCAGCACAAACACGCGGTCGATGTAGATGCTCAATGCCGTCACCTCCCTTTTGCCTCTTGATTATACTGCCGCCTCCGTGTGAAACCCGTCATTTTCGGGCGCAAAAAAAGCACCCCGCCATCTTTGGCGAGGTGCTTCGATTTTGAAGGGGCGTGTTCTCAGAATGCCTTGCCGTCGCAGCCCAGCACGTCCACAATCTTGTGCGCCACCATGGCCTTGATAGCGGCGCGGGCGGGCTTGAGATACTGGCGGGGGTCAAAGTCGGCGGGATAGAGCGCAAAGTGCTCCCGAATGGAAGCGGTCATGGCCAGACGCAGGTCGGAGTCGATGTTGATCTTGCACACGGCCATGGACGCGGCTTTGCGCAGCTGATCTTCGGGCACGCCGATGGCTCCGGGCATGTTGCCGCCGTACTTGTTGATCTTCTCCACGAACTCCTGGGGCACGGAAGAGGAGCCGTGCAGCACGATGGGGAACTCGGGCAGCCGCTTCTCCACCTCCTCCAGCACGTCAAAGCGCAGCTGGGGCTTGGTGCCGGGCTTGAACTTATAAGCGCCGTGGCTGGTGCCGATGGCAATGGCCAGAGAATCGCAGCCGGTCTTTTCCACGAACTCCTCCACTTCCTCCGGACGGGTGTAGGAGGAATCCTCGGCGGACACCTTCACCTCGTCCTCGATGCCGGCCAAGGTGCCCAGCTCAGCCTCAACCACCACGCCGTGGTCGTGGGCATACTCCACCACCTGGCGGGTCAGGGCAATGTTTTCGGCAAAGGGCTTGGAGGAAGCGTCGATCATCACGGAGGTGAAGCCGTCGTCAATGCAGCTCTTGCAGATCTCAAAGCTGTCGCCGTGATCCAGATGCAGGCAGATGGGCAGGCCGGTCTCAATGACGGCGGCCTCCACCAGCTTCATCAGGTAGGTGCGGTTGGCATAGGCGCGGGCGCCCTTGGACACCTGCAAAATCAGAGGTGCCTTCAGCTCCGCAGCCGCCTCCGTGATGCCCTGAATGATCTCCATATTGTTCACGTTGAAGGCGCCGATGGCATAGCCGCCCTTATAGGCTTTTTCAAACATTTCCTTAGAAGTAACCAGAGGCATGATCATGATCTCCTTTTCAAGTATATTTTTTGAGCCGTTCCGGCTCCGTCTCTCGGTGTAGATTGTACCACATTATTTTGAATTTGCAAGGGTTTGGCGTTTACTTTGTGAAAGTTTTATGGTAAAATAGTGTTGCAAAAAATCCCAAAATATTCCCATACATTTCAATTCAGGAGGAATTTGTTTCATGAATGTACTGAAAGGCGCATGCATCATCGGCCAGTCCGGCGGCCCCACATCCGTCATCAACGCCAGCGCTTACGGCGTCATCGACACAGCGCTCAAAAGCGGCGCCATCACCCGCGTGCTGGGTGCGGAGCACGGCATCAAGGGCGTTCTGAACGACCGGCTCTTCGACATGGGGCAGGAGGATCCCGAGGAGCTGCGCCTGCTGAAATACACCCCCTCCTCCGCGCTTGGCTCCTGCCGCTACAAGCTGGCCGATCCCGCTGTGGATGACACGGACTATAAGCGCATTCTGGAGATCTTCAAGAAATACGACGTGCGCTACTTCTTCTATAACGGCGGCAACGACTCCATGGACACCTGCAACAAGATCAACCAGTACATGCAGTCCGTGGGCTACGAGTGCCGCGTCATGGGTGTGCCCAAGACCATTGATAACGACCTTTACGGCACGGACCACTGCCCCGGCTACGCCTCCGCCGCCAAGTACATAGCCACCTCCATGATGGAGGTATATCTCGATTCCCATGTGTATGACACCGGCATGATCGTCATCATGGAGATCATGGGTCGCCACGCCGGCTGGCTGGCCGCCTCCGCTGCACTGGCCGGAGAATACGGCGCCGGCCCCGACCTTATTTACCTGCCCGAGACCGATTTTGAGATGCCCAAGTTCATCGAGGATGTCAAGCGTGTCTATGCCGAAAAGGGCAACTGCCTTGTGGCAGTGTCCGAGGGCATCCACTACGCGGACGGCGGCTTCGTGTCCGACGCCAAGGTGGAGAAGACCGATGGCTTCGGCCACGCCCAGATGGGCGGTCTGGCCTCCGTTCTGGCGGAGGTCATCAAGGAGGAGACCGGCGCCAAGGTTCGCGGCATCGAGCTGAATCTGCTGCAGCGCTGCGGCGCGCATCTGGCCTCCGAAACGGATATTGAGGAGTCCTATATGGCGGGCAAGGCCGCCGTGGAGAACGCCGTGGCCGGCATCAACGGCCGCATGATCGCCTTTGAGCGCGGCATTCAGAACGGCCGCTACGCCTGCAAGACCAAGTTGGTTCCCCTCATGGAGGTGGCCAACGTGGAGAAAAAGATTCCCCGCGAGTGGATCAATGAAGACGGCACCGGCGTGACCCACCGCTTCATTGAGTACGCCCTGCCCCTGATCCAGGGCGAGCCGGATCTCCCGAAGCAGGACTCCCTGCCCCGCTTCGCCAAGCTGAAAAAAGTCTTGGCCAAGTAATCAATATACGATAAAAAATCAGCAGCCGTTAGGCTGCTGATTTTTTATCCCCTGTTCTTCTGATAGATCAGCCGCAGCCCTTCCATCAGCAGATACTTGTCGTAAATGATCTGGTTGCGGCAGTAGCGCACGATGACAGGCGCATTGCTCCCCGTGGCCACGATGGTGGCCTTTTTGTCGGGGATAATGGCGAGGATCCTGTCGATGATGCCGTCCAGCATGCCAGCCGTGCCGTAGACAATGCCGTTGCGCATACAGTCCTCGGTGTTTTTTCCGATGATGTTCTTCGTGGGATGCTGCAGCGCCACATTCTGCAGCAGCGCCGAATGCTCCGACAGCGCATCCAGCGAAAGCCGCACGCCCGGGAACATCATGCCCCCCTCATAGGTTCGCTGCTGGGAGATATAGGAAATGGTGGTGGCTGTCCCCATTTCGATCATGATAATGGGCGCGGGATACTTCTCCAGTGCCGCCACAGCGTTGGCCACCAGATCAGTGCCCAGCTGGTTGTGTACCTCCATGCGGATGTTCAGCCCTGTCTTGATGCCGGGCCCCACCACCATAGGCTCCCTGCCCAGCAGGCGGGTCAGTGCCTTGTGCATCATGAAATTGATGCCCGGCACCACGCTGGAGAAAATGGCGCCGCTGACATCCCTGATATCATAGCCGTACAGCGCGAATAGATTCATCAGGTCGATGCTGATCTGGTCGGCGGTCTTCCGGCTGTCCGTGTCGATGGACGCCAGAAATTTCAGGTCATTTTCCTTTCCAAACAGCCCAATGCTGATGTTGGAATTTCCTATGTCAATGGCAAGCAGCATACCGTTTCTCCTCCTTTATTTTCTTTATCATACCACGCTTTTTCCTAAAATACAAGGCGGATACACGCGGTATCCGCCTTGCCGTCTATAAAGGGTTTCCGCCTTACAGGATTATGCAAATAAGGCCTCCACCGCCCTCGTTGATAATCCGCTCCAGCGCTTCCCGCATTTTTTTCTGCGCCGGCTCCGGCATTCTCTTCAGCTTGCTCTGCAGGTCGTCTCCTACGATCTCATTAAAGCTGCGGCCGAAAATGTTGGACTGCCAGAGCTTGTTGGTGTCCCCCTCAAACTGCTGGAGGAGATAGTTTACCATGTCCTCGGATTGCTTTTCGTCACCCACAATGGGGGAAACCGTGGTTTCAATGTCAGCCCGTATCATGTGGATAGACGGCGCGCTGGCCTTCATTTTCAGGCTGTAGCGTCCCCCCTGCCGCACGATCTCCGGATCCTCCAGCGCCAGCTCCTCCAAGCCGGGCGCCACGATGCCGTACCCCGTGCGGTAGGCCTCTTGCAAAGCAGGCGCTACCTTTTCATACTCCCGCCGGATCTTTGCCATATCCGTCAGTAAATTCATCAGGTCGCCGTCATTCTGTACTGTAAAGCCGGTTTCCTTGCCAACCGTTTCATAAAAAAGGCTCCTCGGCGGATCTATCTGCAATTCTGTGCGCCCTGTACCCAGATCCATTTGCAGCACGCTGCAGCGCGCTACCATGTCGCACTGTTCCATTTCTCGGGAAATACCCTCCATCTGCCGCATGTGGGTCAGGCCGTTTCCCTTTTGGGCTACCAGCTCCACCAGACATTTTCGGATGGGGTGCTCCTCCGGCAGCGCATCCACCCACGAGGGCAAAAATACGTCCATTTCCTGCAGGGGGAATTCATAGAGAAGCCCTTGAATTATGCGCCGGATCTCCTCCTCGTCCAGCCGCAGGCAGTTCACCGGCAGGCATTTTGCGTCGTATTTCTCCCCCAGCTCCCTGGCCAGCGCCGTCGCTTCGTCGCTTTCCGGATCGGCGCTGTTGAGAAGCACCACAAAGGGCTTGCCTATGCTCTGCAGCTCACGGATGGCGCGCTCCTCCGCCTCCAGATAGTCCGACCGAGGGATCTCCGTCACGGTTCCGTCCGTAGTTACAACGATGCCCACGGTGGCGTGCTCCGAGATCACCTTGCGGGTGCCGATCTCCGCCGCCTCCGCCATGGGGATCTCATGGTCGAACCACGGTGTCATGACCATGCGGGGCGCCAGATCCTCAAACTGCCCCATAGCCCCCGGCACCAGATAGCCCACGCAGTCTACCAGCCGTACGCCGAACGCCACCCCGTCCGCCAACTGCAGCTGTACCGCCTCTTCCGGAACGAATTTCGGCTCGGCTGTCATGATAGTTCGTCCGGAGCCGCTCTGGGGCAGTTCGTCAACGGCGCGATCCCGCCGAAAGCCGCTCTCCATGCGGGGCAGCACCTGCGTCTGCATGAAGCGCTTGATGAAGGTGGACTTTCCGGTGCGCACCGGCCCCACCACCCCGATATAGATATTGCCGTCCGTCCGCTGAGCGATGCTCTCATAAATATCCGTGACCTGATTTGTCATTTTCGATCATTCCTTTCTCCTGCAAACGGCAAGGCCGTCATAGTCGTTTGCTCTACTGTATGAGGGAATGACTCGGTTTAGACGAAAAAAACGCACCCCGAAAGGTGCGTTTTAAGGCCGGTATTGCGCTCAGTCCTGCTGCCAGTTGTGCCACACGTTCTGCACGTCTTCGTTGTCATCCAGCATGTCCAGCAGCTTCTCCATGCTCTTCACGTCGTCCTCGCCGGTCATGGTGACATAGTTCTGCGGCACCATCTCCAGCTCGGCGCTCTCAAAGGTGTAGCCCTTCTTCTCCAGAGCGGCCACGACGTCGTTGAAGTCGTCAGGATCCGTGGTGATCTCAAACACCGGGCCATCGGCAGAAAAGTCCTCCGCGCCGGAATCCAGCGCATCCATCATCACGGTGTCCTCGTCCAGCTCTTCGTCCTCGTTGCTGATAACGATGACGCCCTTGCGGTCGAAGCTCCAGCTCACGCAGCCCTGCGCACCCATGCCCTTGCCGTATTTGTCGAAATAGTGGCGGATCTCGGGAGCTGTGCGCTGGCGGTTGTCGGTGAGCGCCTCCACGATGACGGCCACTCCGCAGGGGCCATAGCCTTCATAAGTAACGGATTCGTAGTTGTCGGTGTTGCCTGCGCCCAGTGCCTTGTCGATGGTGCGCTTGATGTTGTCATTGGGCATATTGGCGGCCTTGGCCTTGGCGATAACGGTGGCCAGACGAGAGTTATTGGCGGGATCGCCGCTGCCGCCCTGCTTTACCGCCACGATGATCTCCTTGGCGATCTTGGTAAAGGCGGCGCTGCGCTTGGCGTCGGCCGCACCCTTGGTTTTCTGAATATTGTGCCACTTGGAATGTCCGGACATAGTTTACTCTCTCCTTCAAATGCAGTATTGGATGACCTCGCATCGGTGCGAAGTCGAAGTGGAAACGGAAGCTGCGGGGAATGCCGCCTGCAGCCGCCGGCACAGCTCGGGAACAATGACCTGCTCCGTGGGAAAATGTCCGGCGTCAATGAGGTTCAGCTCTTTTGTGTCCAGAAAATCGTGGTAACGAAGATCCGAGGTGACAAAAGTGTCGCAGCCCAATGCAACAGCCTGCGCAATATAGTCGCCGCAGGCGCCGCCGCCCACCGCCACGCGATGCACGGGCTTTCCGCAGTCAGTGTAGCGCAGTCCATTGCATGCTAATGATTTTACCACAAAACGGGTGAATTCCACAAGGGGTAATTCGCATTTTAATGTGCCCACCCGTCCGATTTTTTCCTCATTCAGGTATTCCGTGTCCAATAGACCCAGTTTTTTCGCCAAAATATCATTGACACCGCCCTCCGCCGCGTCCAGATTGGTGTGCATGCAGATGGCGGAAATGTGGTTTTCTACCAGCTTGGTGAGGATGCGCCCCTGTCGGTCGTCCGTGCGCAGGGTCTGCACGGGGTGCCATGCGCAGTTCATCACCGGATGATGGGACACGATGAGGTCGACCCCTGCGCCGATCGCCTCCTCCACCACGGCCTCGGTGATGTCCAGCGTCGTAAGGATCCGGCGGACTTCCCTCTCCGGATCGCCCACCAGCAGTCCCACATTGTCCCATTCGGCAGCCAGCCCAGCCGGCGCCCAGTCATATAGAAAACGTTCCACATCTCTCACAGTGGTCACAGCGCATCCCTCCTCTCTTTCAGTGCCGTTATGATCTCGCCCAGTTCCTGCGCCCGCCGCGCATTGTCCGCGCTGCCGCCCTTCAGCAGCCCGTCAACGGCCTGCGTCAGCCGGCGAATACGCTGGGCAAGGTACTCGCCGGCCAGCGGATCCACCTCGATGTCCAGCCCGCCGTAGATCTCGCCCACGGACAAGGCTGTCTGTGCCCCGCCGCACACGGTGAACACCGGATACAGATAGTTCTTGTCCCGCACCAGCCGCTCGGCATACTGGGCATACCCGTTTTCGTTGAGCCAGCGGCGCAGCTCCTCCTGCTTGGTCATAGGCTGCAAAAGAAGCATTGTATCCCCGTTTTTCGTCCAGGGCGCCTGGGAGAGAATATGTATAATGGTCTCTCCGCCCATGCCGGCGATGACCACCGTGTCCACATCCTTCGGGTCAATGCCCTGCAGCCCGTCGCAGCGCAGAAAGCGAAGCTGCTCCTCCACGCCGTATTGCCGAGCCGTTCTTCTGGCGTGCTCCAGCGGCTCCGCGCCTATATCGGCGGCAATGGCGGAAGTGATATATTTTTTTTGCAGAAGATACACCGGCAGATAGCCATGATCCGTGCCGACGTCGGCCAGGCGGGCGTTCTGCGGCACAAGGTCAGCCAAAAGCTGCAGCCTGGGCTGCAAACGCAGCTCCTCCGTCATTTCCTCACCTCCGATAGTCCATGGAAAAGCGCATACGGCCAAAGCCGTATGCGCCTGCCGCTCAAAAATTACTTGTTGGCTTCCTCGTTGACCAGCGCCAGCAGCTTCTCGCAGTCTACGCCGTGCACCATGCAGGCCTCCTCCACAGTCTCGCCGCGGGAAGAGGGGCAGCCCAGGCAATGCATGCCAATGGACAGGAAAATGGGAGCCGTCTGCGGTGCAACATCCAGAATATCACCGATAATGGTGTCTTTTGTGATCTCAATCATGGTTTCATCCTCCGTATTAGGTTTGTTGTTGTATTATACCCCATTTTTATATGTTTTTCAACAAGAACTTTTTTGCGCAAAAAAACCGACGCAGAAAAACTGCGCCGGTTTATTATCAATTCAGCAAAGAATCAGCCGTTCTCTCTCATCTTGGCGAAGCAGTCGCTGCAGTAAACAGGACGATCGCTCTTAGGCTCAAAGGGAACCTTGGCCTCGCCGCCGCAGGCAGCGCAGGTAGCGGTGAAATACTCACGGGGACCACGGGCAGCGTTCTTGCGTGCGTCGCGGCAGGCCTTGCAGCGCTGAGGCTCATTCTGGAAGCCTCTCTCAGCGTAGAACTCCTGCTCGCCGGCAGTGAAAACGAACTCGTTGCCGCATTCTTTGCATACTAAAGTCTTATCTTTGTACATGATTTTACCCTCTCTTTTGAGAAATATATTGCGCTCAGCCTTTGCTGATCTCGCCGGAAGAAATTTGTCGCCCGATTTTGCGACGGATACGCTGAACGGCATTGTCCACGGACTTATAGGGCTTTCCAACCGTGGCTGCAATCTCTCCGCAGCTGCAGCCATCCAAATACAGATCCAACACGCGAATCTCCAGTTCGGAAAGCTGACTGCGTACCTGATTCAGCAGTGCCGCAGCCTTTTCTCGGTCAATAAGCAGATCCTCCGGATCGAGCTGACTGTACTGTGGCTGCGCATCAAGCAAAAATGCATTCAGGGGTACGGATTCATTGAGCGGACTGTGCTTGCCTGCTCGGGACGCCCGTATCACGGAGCACAGGCGGCTGCGGATGCAGACCTCGGCAAAGGTTTGAAAACTGGATTCCCGATCCGGCCGGAACTCACGCATGGCTTTTATAAGCCCGATCATTCCCTCCTGCAGCAGATCCTCGCTGTCGCCCCCTGCCAAAAAATAGGGGTGCGCACAGCAACGAACCAGCCTGCGGTATCGGTAGGTCAGAATGTCGCCTGCAGCAGCATTACCCGACTGCAGCTCCAGACAAAGCGCCTCGTCTGTGAGCTGCTCCAAATCTTTATACTGCTTTTGCACATATTCGTTCATCAACTATTATACCTTTTCTATGAATTATTTGTCAAGTTATCCGCAAAAATTTGTTACTAATATGCAAAATATTACAGGGTTTTTATGAAATCAGCCAAAGTCTGCGCCACATTATGAGCGGTTTCGATGGTTTTCGCCTCCACCATCACGCGGATCAGGGCTTCCGTGCCGGAGGGACGCACCAGAATGCGACCTTCGCCCTGCAGCGCCTCCTCCTGCCGCCGAACCTGCTCCCACAGGCGCTCATCGCCCATAATGTGCTGTTTGGCGCCGCCTGCAGCGGAAACGGGCACGTTGATCAGCTCCTGGGGGTACTGGGCGCAGCAGGCCACCAGCTCGGAGGCCGGCACGCCCGCCTCGCAGTAGGCCTGAATAAACTGCAGAGCCGTCAGCTCGCCGTCGCCGGTGGTGGCGAACTCTCGGAAAATGGTGTGGCCGGACTGTTCGCCGCCGATCATGTAGCCGCACTCGATCATCTTCTCCAGCACATGCCGGTCGCCCACGTCGGTGCAGACGAGGTTATAGTCCCCCTTGCGGCAGAACTCGTGCAGGCCGAGATTGGACATGACAGTGGCCACAATGGCATCGCCGTTCAGGCTTCCCCTGTGCCGCATAGCCCGTCCACACACCGCCAGCACCTTGTCGCCATCGATGATGTTTCCCTTTTCATCCACCAACAGGCAGCGGTCGGCGTCGCCGTCAAAGGCGATACCTAACTCATATTTGCCGTCCACTACGCCCTTGCACAGGGTCTCCATGTGAGTAGAGCCGCAGCCGTTATTGATGTTCACGCCGTCGGGCTTGTCAAATATAAAGTCTGCGTGGAGCGGCAGCCGACAGAAAAGATCCGGCGCCGTGGCGGAGGCCGCTCCGTTGGCACAGTCCACCAGCACCCGCAGACCACGCATATCGCAATCCACCGTGGAGAGCAGATGATCTATATAATCCACTTTCATCTGGCGCATGCCGTGCAGCCGCATGCCGATCTTCTCGTGAGTCATCACCTGCAGCGGCTCGCCGGAGAGAACGATGTCCTCCACTGCGGCCTCCATCTCGTCGGAGAGCTTGTAGCCCTGGCTGCCGAAGATCTTGATGCCGTTGTGCTCAAAGGGGTTGTGGGAAGCGGAAATAACGATGCCGGCGTCCGCCTCCTCCTGCACGGTGAGAAACGCCACCGCCGGGGTCGGAATGGTGCCGAAGGGCATCACGCTGCCGCCCATAGAGCAAATGCCCGCCATGAGCGCCGATTCCAGCATATCCGAGGAAATACGGGTGTCCTTGCCGATGGTGATGGTGGGCGAGCATCCCTTTTGCTTTGTCAAAACGATGGTAATGGCCTGCCCGACCCGATAGGCAAGCTCTGCTGTCAGAGTTTCACCGACCACACCTCTTATTCCGTCGGTGCCAAATAATCTTCCCATTCAAAATCTTCCTCCAAATAGTATTTATAGTGAAAGCTGCTCCTCCCCGCAAAATGCGAGGTGCAGATGGTCATAGGCTTTTTTTGTGACGCAGCGGCCGCGGGGCGTTCTGGTGAGGAAGCCCAGTTGCATGAGGTACGGCTCATAGACGTCCTCCAGGGTGACGGATTCCTCCCCGATGGTGGCGGCCAGGGTTTCCACGCCCACCGGCCCTCCGCCGTAATTTTCGATGATGGCGTGCAGCATCCGGCGATCAACCGGATCAAGCCCCAGCTCGTCTATCTCCAGCGCCTGCAGCGCCTGATCCGCCACGGCGTCGGTGATAACGCCGTCCGCCTTGACCTGCGCAAAGTCCCGCACCCGCCGGAGCATCCGGTTGGCAATGCGGGGCGTTCCCCGAGAGCGCCGGGCGATCTCCATGGCGCCGGACGGCTCAATGGGCACGTGCAGGATGCCTGCACTGCGGGTCACGATCTGACAAAGCTCCTCCGGTGAATACAGCTCCAGCCGCAGCGTAACGCCGAAGCGGTCGCGCAGCGGCGCGGACAGTTGGCCGGCGCGGGTGGTGGCGCCGATCAGGGTGAAATGCGGCAGATCCAGCCGAATGGAGTTGGCGGACGGCCCCTTGCCGATGATGATGTCGATGGCGTAATCCTCCATAGCGGGATACAGGATCTCCTCCACGGAGCGGTTGAGCCGGTGGATCTCGTCCACAAACAGGATGTCGTTTTCCTGCAGATTGGTCAGCAGCGCCGCCAGATCGCCGGGCTTTTCGATGGCAGGTCCCGAGGTGATGCGGATGTTTACGCCCATCTCCGCGGCGATGATTCCCGCCAGCGTCGTCTTGCCCAGACCCGGGGGGCCGTGGAGCAGCACATGATCCAGCGACTCCGTGCGCCGCCGCGCCGCCTCAATGAACACATAGAGGTTCTCCTTGGCCTTCGTCTGCCCGATGTATTCCTTCAGCGTGTGGGGGCGCAGGGAAACCTCCCCACTGTCCTCCGGCTGAAACGTGGTGGACACCAGAGGATCCTCAAAAATATCGTTTCCGAAATCAATACTCACAACAACACCTCAATACCGGATTCAATACCGATCATTTCACCATTTTTTTCAGCGTCTGTCGAATGATCTCCTCCACGGGCAGCGCCGTATCCACGCCTTTGAGGGCGGCGGAGATCTCCTGCGAGGAGTACCCCAGCACCGCCAGCGCCGAGGCCGCCTCCTGCACCTTTCCGCCGGATTGGATCGGGGTAACGGAGCCGCCCCGTACGTCAAAGCTGCTCTGCTCCTTGGCCAGCTTATCCTTCAGCTCCAGAATGATGCGCTGGGCGATCTTTTTTCCGATGCCGGGCACGCCTGTGAGGGCTTTTTCGTCGCCGGTCACGATGCTCAGCGCCAGCTGATCCGGCGTGCCGGAGGACAAAATGGCCAGCGCCGCCTTAGGCCCCACGCCGGAAACGCCGATCAGCATCTTGAAGCTGTTCAGCTCCGCCTGGGAGGAAAAGCCGTATAGGTCAAAGATCTCCTCCCGCACATGCAGGTAGGTGAACAGCTTTGCCCGCTCTCCCCTTTTGAGCTGCGCCAGCGTGTAGTTGGTAGTAGCGCAGGCGTAGCCCACGCCGCCGCAGTCGATTACCGCCAGATTCGGGCCGATCTCCGCCACGGTTCCGTTCAAATAGTAAAACATGAATTTCCTCTCTATATTACATATTACGCGATTACACGGTTTCCTTCACGTTCGGATCCGTGCGACGCAGCAGACTCGTGGCGCTGCGGGCATGACACAGCGCGATGGCCAGCGCGTCGGCAGCGTCGTCCGGCCGCGGCACGGCCTTCAGCTTCAGCAGCCGTCGGGTCATGTCCATCACCTGCTTTTTTTCCGCCAGACCATAGCCCACCACAGCCTGCTTGACCTGCATGGGGGTATACTCATAAACGGGCAGCTTCATTTTCTCGGCGGCGCAGAGGATCACGCCTCTTGCGTGAGCCACGGCGATGCCGGTGGTGATATTTTTTGAGAAAAAAAGCTCCTCAATGGACATCTCCTCCGGCTGAAAGGCGGCGATCAGCTCCTCCATATCGCGGCTGATCTGCAAAAGCCTCGTGGCCAGCGGCTGCCCTGCGGGCGTGGTGATGGTGCCGTATTGCAGCATGCGCAGCACGCCGGGGGCGGATTCAATGAGGCCGAAGCCGATCGTGGCCACCCCCGGATCAATGCCCAGAATTCGCATAGAGCAAACCTCCACCAAATAACTCTTGTCAGTATAGCAGATTCTTTCCGAAATGGCAAGGCATAGCGTGCCATTCTTTCTCCCCTCATTTTTTCTCAGGCAAAAGAGCGCTGTTGCCACAGGGCGAAATTGGTGATATAATGTGAAAAAAATTCGGAGGTAGGGCAATGAATTCTTCCGTCACGCCGCATCTTGCGCCAAAAGAACATTGTACCGGCTGTGGCGCCTGCGCCAGCGGCTGTCCCCGCGGCGCCATACGCATGGTTCCGGATCGGGAGGGTTTCTTATACCCCGAGATCACGGAGTCCTGTGTTTTTTGCGGGCATTGCAGTCACATCTGCCCCGCCCTGAAAAGCAGGGAGCTGCGCCCCGATCCCACGGTGTTCGCCGTGTGGAACGAGAACGATGCGGTGCGCAGCCGCTCCACCGTCGGCGGCGCATTTGCCGCTATTGCCGCCTTTGTGCTGGAATCCGGTGGCATCGTGTTCGGCGCCGCCATGGACAGCAATATGCGCGTGGTACACACGGCTATTCAG
>OMQS01000053.1 GCA_900313295.1 uncultured Eubacteriales bacterium | reverse complement strand
GGTCAGGTGGACATTTTCGTGGCCGGCGTGGGCACCGGCGGCACCGTGAGCGGCGTGGGACGTTATCTCAAGGAGAAGAACCCCAACGTGAAGATTGTGGCCGTGGAGCCGGCGGCCTCCCCCCTGCTCTCCGGCGGTAAGGCCGGCGGACACGGCATTCAGGGCATCGGCGCCAACTTCGTGCCCCAGAACTTTGACCGCAGCGTGGTGGACGAGGTGATCCCCGTGTGGGAGAAGGACGCTTACGCCGCCACCCGCCTGCTGGCCGGCACCGAGGGCGTGCTGGTGGGCATCAGCTCCGGCGCTGCCCTCCACGCCGCAGGCGAGCTGGCACGCCGGCCGGAGAACGCCGGCAAGACCATTGTGGCGCTGCTGCCGGACACCGGCGACCGTTACCTTTCCACCCCCTTGTTTCAGGAGTGATTTATGATGGACGATACGCATATCTGCACCGCCGCCCGCGCTATGGCGCAGACCTATTCCACCGGCGCCGTGCCTCTGTACGGCAAGAAGCTGCGCCTTCCCGACCGGCAGGCGGTGATCCTGCTCATTAAAGACATACGGCGGCTGATCTTCCCCGCCTACTACGGGGAAGCGGCTCTCATGAGCCTTGCGCCGGAGGACTACGCCGCCCTGCTTTTGGAGCGCATTGAAAAGCAGCTCCAGCGGCAGATCGTCCTGACCCTGCCGGAGGAGCAGGAGGCGCAGGCCGCCGAGCTGGCCGCCGAAATGGTCACGAAGCTGCCCCAGATCGCGCGGCAGGTGCAAATGGATCTGGAGGCCACCTTCGACGGCGACCCCGCCGCGGGGTCAAGGGAGGAGATCCTGTTCTCCTACCCGGGGCTGTTTGCCATTTTGGTATATCGGGTGGCGCATGAGCTGTACCGACTGCACATTCCCATTCTGCCCCGCATGATGTCCGAGTACGCCCACAGCCACACGGGCATTGACATCCATCCCGGAGCGCAGATCGGGGACTACTTCTTCATTGACCACGGCACCGGCATCGTGGTGGGTGAGACCACCGTTATCGGCGACCGCGTGAAGCTGTATCAGGGCGTGACGCTGGGCGCTCTGTCCACGCGGGATGGGCACCACTCCCTGCCCGGCAAGCGGCACCCCACGGTGGAGGACGACGTGACCATCTACTCCGGCGCCTCCATTCTGGGCGGCGACACGGTCATCGGACGAGGCAGCGTGGTGGGGGGCAACGCCTTCCTCACAAGCTCCGTGCAAAAGGATACGCGGGTAGTGATCCACGCGCCGGAAACGGTTTTCAAGAGCCGGCGGGACACAGAATGAATATCGTCAGAAAAAAGGACGCACATCGGGAAAGCGATGTACGTCCTTTTCTATTCTGTTTTTACATGCGGTCACAGCAGACCCAGCAGCGTGGCCGCCGCCGCGGGATCGCCTTCACGCAAGCCGGACGCGGACGAGCGAACCCAGTCGTCCAGAAACGCCATCTGCTCCGGCGTGTGGAACCAGTGCTCGCCGCCGGACATCACCGTAAGGGGGGCGCGGATGCGTTTGGCGAAGGCGGATATAGTGGCATAGGACGTCAGGTTATCCTTTTCGCCGTACAGGATACGGGTGGGGACACTCCAGCTGATGGGATGTCTGCGCGCATAGGCGAGGTACTCCCACGACAGGGTTTCGCCGAAGGAGGTGGGGATCTCACGACGCTCTTGCAGCTCCGCCTCCGTAACGCCCGCCCAGCCCATCATGTCGAGAATGAGCCGCTCCATATCCACCACGGGGGAGATGAGCAGGGCGCTGTCCACCAGCTTCTCGCTGAGGGAAGACAGGGAAAAATAGGCGCCGATGCTGTTGGCCACGAGGGTGAGGGCATCATAGCCGCAGCGCCGCCGGGCTACGAAGGCGGGAAACTCCTCCGCTGCCTCCCAAGGGGTCTGCGCCTGATAGTCGAAGCCCACCACATGGCTATGGGGAAATAGGGTGTTATAATGGACGGCTTCGGCGGTGCTGCCGCCTTTTCCGTGGACATAAATCACTAAATGTTTCACTCAAAGATCTCCTCTTTTTGGATCTGTATCACGCCTGCTGCGCGGCGCTGGCTGACGAAGGTTTCCCGCTCATGCAGCAGCAGAAAAAGGGTCTCTCCCGCCGCCAAAAGCAGCGTCAGCGCCGGAAGAAGGCGCTTTTTTCAAATTATGCATTTTTTGCACCGCTTTCTGCGCCGTAGGCCGCAAAGAACTGGCGGACATGACGGCAAATCAGCGTTTCCACCTCCGGCTCACGCTCCGGCGCCCGCGTGCAGAGGTCGATCCACACGGTGACGGGCAGGCAGAGCTGCGCCGCCAGCAGGGACGGCTCCCCCCGCCGAAGCCTGCCTTGCCGGATAAGCCGCTCCACAAGGCCGGTGAAGGCATGCAGGACGTTGTCATAGTTTTGCCTTGTATACAGCTGCGCCATCTGCGGGTCGCTGAACTGGACGATGAGGAGCATTTTCCGGACGCGGCTGACCTTCGGGTCGTGGAGAATGAACCGCACCTGCTCCAGAATGAGCCGAATGACGGTCGCGGGGACGTCGCTCGGCTTGTCCGCCGCACAGGCCGCCTCCCACTGATCCATGTGAGAAAACAGGGAGTAGCTGTCGTACTGCTGCCGGATAGCCCCGAAAAGAGTGTCCAAGATCTCCTGCTTGCTGGAAAAATGGCTGTAAAGCGATGCCTTGCGGATGCCCACGGCGTCGGCGATCTGGGAAACGGAGGTGGCTCCGTAGCCCTGCACGGAAAACAGCTCCAGCGCCGCGTCCAGTATCTCCCGCTTCGTGCCGCCTTTATCCATGGCACACACCTCCTGCATAAATCTGTATGTATAATACCTACCGATCGGTCGGCTGTCAAGGGATGCGGGGAAATTTTTCCGTTTGCGACGTCTGTCGCACCTATTTTATAGGGAGAACGCAAAAAAACAGTCCGCCGGACAAAAAAGCCAACGGACTGCCTGCCATATTTAATTGGGAAGCAAGCTCAGAGCCTGCCGTAGATGCGGGTCATCTCGTGGATGCGCTTGGCAAGGCGCTTGTCGGCCTCGCCGGAGAGCAGGCGCCACGTCCAGTTGCCGCAGCCGGTGCCGGGGACATTCATGCGGTGGCCTGCGCCCAGATCCAGCCAGTCCTGCATCTGCGCCACGAACAGCTTCGCCACCGAGCTCATGCCGCCGCGGATAATGCCGCGGTTGAAGCCCTCTTTTTCGTTCAGGCCGAGGTACTCCACGGCAAAGGCGATGTCCGCTTTGTCCGCCTCCGTGCGCCAGAGCGCCAGAGGTGCGTTGTCGTGGGTGCCCGTGTAACAGATGCAGTTTTCGCCGTAGCTATGGGGCAGGTAGCTGCTGGTGTCGCGGGAGTCAAAGGCGAACTCCAGCACCTTCATGCCCGGCAGGCGGGAATCGGCCAGAAGCTGCGTGACCTCCGGCGTGGGGTAGCCGAGATCCTCGGCGATGAACTCGATGTCATGGAACCAGCCGGTGAGCACGCCCACCAGCGCCATGCCGGGGCCTTTGACCCAATGACCGTTTTTGGCCGTAGTCTCGCCGTAGGGCACCGCCCAGTAGCTCTCGAAGCCGCGGAAATGGTCGATGCGGATGACGTCATAGAGCTTCGTGGCGCCGCCGATGCGGCGGATCCACCACTCAAAGCCGTTTTTCTGCATGGCCTCATAGTCATAGAGGGGGTTGCCCCAGAGCTGACCGTCGGCGCTGAAATAATCGGGCGGGACGCCGGAGACCTCCGTGGGGACATTGTTTTCATCCAGCTGGAAATTCTCCGGCTCGCTCCACACGTCCGAGGAGTCCATGGCCACATAGATGGGAATATCGCCGATGATGCGGATGCCCAGGCCGTTGATATAGCTCTTGAGGGCGCTCCACTGGCGGAAGAAAAGGAACTGGAGGTAGATGAACAGCTCCACGTCCTCCCGCAGCTCCGCGCGATAGCGCGCGATGGCGTCGGATCTATGCAGGCGGGCGTCCTCGTCCGGCCACTCCGTCCACGCCTGCATGCCGAAGTGGCGCTTGAGCGCCATGAACAGGGCGTAATCCGGCAGCCAGCGGGCGTTTTCCGCTTCAAAGGCGGCCACCGCCTCGCGGTCGCGCTCCCAGCCCCGCGTCTTGGCCTTTTCCAGCAGGGTAAAGCGGCTTTCGTATATCTTGCCGTAGTCCACATAGCGGGGATCCGCGCCCCAAGAGCAGGCGGCGATCTCCTTTTTGGTGAGGAGCTTTTCCTGCACGAGGGTGTCCAAATCAATGAAATACGGGTTTCCGGCGAAGGTGGAAAAAGCCTGATAGGGGGAATCGCCATAGCTGGTGGGGCCGAGGGGCAGGAGCTGCCAGTATTTCTGCCCCGCCGCATGGAGAAAATCGGCAAATTGATAGGCCGCCTTGCCGAAGGTGCCAATGCCGTAGGGCGAGGGGAGCGAGGAGATCGGCATGAGAATGCCGGAGGATCGAGTCATGGAAAATCAGCCTTTCACGGCGCCGGCAGCGACGCCCTTGATGATATGCTTCTGGCAGCAGAGGTAGAAGATGATGACGGGGACGATGCTCAGGAAGATGAGCGCCATGGTGGCGCCGAGATCCACCGTGCCGTAGCTGCCCTTGAGGTACTGGATGTGGATGGGGATGGTGAAATACTTGGTGCTGTCCAGCACGAGGTAGGGCAGCAGGTAGTCGTTCCAGACCCACATAATTTCCAGAATGCCCACGGAGATCATGGTGGGGCGCAGCATGGGGAACACCACGGAGAAGTAGGTGCGCAGCGGGCTGCAGCCGTCGATGGCGGCGGCCTCCTCGATCTCCAGAGGAATGGACTTCACGAAGCCCACGAACATGAAGATGGCAAGGCCTGCGCCGAAGCCGAGGTAGATGATGGGGATCGTCCACGGGGTATTGAGGGCGACCTTGTCAAACACACCGCTAACAAAATTGAAATAAGGGATCTTCACGCGGTCGGCCGTCTTGGAGAGGGTGAACATGACCATCTGGAAGGGGACGACCATGGAGAAGACGCAGAGATAATATATCACACGGCAGAGCTTGCTGTTCACCCGGGCAATGTACCAGGCAGCCATGGAGGTGCACAGCAGGATCAGCGCCGAGGAGACCACGGTGATGAACACGCTGTAGAACGCGGACTTCCAGAAGGGATAGTTGCCGAAGGTCATGCCCTTGATATAGTTCGACCAGCCGGCAAAGCTCTCCTCATTGGGCAGGCTGAAGGTGTCGGTCTTGACGTAGGTGTTGAGCTTGAAGGAGTTGATGACCACTGCGACGACGGGCAGCACATAGATGATGCAGATGACGGCCAGCACGACGGACAGGATCGTCTTGCGGCGGCGTTCGGCGGTGAGGGTGTTTTTCATTACTGCTGCACCTCCTTTTTGCGGGTGGCACGGAGCTGAATGAGGCCGATGGCGGCAACCAGCAGGAAGAACAGCACGGCCTTGGCCTGCGCGGTGCCGCGGGCATTGACATTCTGCCCGTAGAACGTGTTATAGATGTTCAGCGCCAGCATCTCGGTGGTCTTGATGGCGGAGCCGTCCGGCTGGATCTCAAAGGGCTGGCCGCCGGTGAGCGCCAGGTTCTGGTCGAAGAGCTTGAAGCTGTTGGTGAGGGTGAGGAAGGTGCAGATGGTGATGGAGGGCATCACGTTGGGGATGGTGACACGCCAGAGGGTCTGCCAGCGACTGGCGCCGTCGATCTTCGCAGCCTCCAGCATGTCATCGGGCACGGCCTGCAGGCCGGCAATATAAATGATCATCATATAGCCGATCTGCTGCCAGCACATGAGGATGATAAGACCCCAGAAGCCGTATTTCGTTTCAAGCAGGATGGAGGTGTTGTAGCGGGAAAGGATGCCGTCGAAGATCATGGACCACACATAGCCCAGCACGATGCCGCCGATGAGGTTGGGCATGAAAAACACCGTGCGGAACAGGTTACTGCCCTTGATGCCCTGGGTGAGCGCATAGGCCGCGGCAAAGGCCAGCACATTGATGAAAATCAGCGACACCAGCGCGAACAGCGCCGTGTACCAGAACGAATGCATAAAGCTGGCATCCTTCAGGGCACTGAGATAGTTGCCGAAGCCGATGAACTCGGCGTCCGAGGTGGTCTTGAACTTGCAGAAGGACAGGTACACACCTTTACAGAACGGATACAAGAATCCGATGATGAAGGCGCAGACCACAGGCCCCATGAACAGCGGGAACCAGCGGCGGATCTGGCGGCGGGTGGGCGAGCTGTTGCCCGCTGCAGCGCCATGCTTACGCTTCAATTCGATCACTCCCATCGAGATAGATTACTGAGCACGGCGCAGACCTCCTGCGGTCATTGCCGTGATTTATTATAAAGAAAAAGGGCTTGCCGCATGGATAGTTTGCGCGAAGGCGGCGTTCTCATGC
>OMQS01000025.1 GCA_900313295.1 uncultured Eubacteriales bacterium | reverse complement strand
GCTGCGTTTTGGGCAGCTCACTCTTTCAACGGCAGGACAAGTCGGGAGCAGTACCGCTGCATTTCGATCTCTCGCCCCGTGTAGGGCGCAACGATGCCCAGAGTGCGGGGCGGCTCTGCAGGCGTCAGCCCCCGCGCCCGAGCTTCGCGCCCCAGTGTCAGCCACATTTCGTCCACGCCGGAATAGTCGCCGCAGTACAGCACCGACAGTGCGCGGCATTCCGGCAGCACCACCGCATCTGCCGGCGCCGTCTCCGGCCGCACGGGAACGCAGACGGCGTAGGAGTACGGCTCACTGCTGATGTAGCCCTCCAGATAGTCCTTCCGATCCGAAATTTGGAAAAGCGGCTCGTCGGAGAGCACATAGCCCTTGCGGATGCACTCGATGTAAAACGCAAACATGGCGGCATAGCGCTCCTCATAGGTGATGCCCTTGCACCAGCGTATGCAGCAGGTCACGGCGGGCAGCTGCATCACCTGCACGGAGATGCTGGGGCCTTCCGCGGCGCGCAGCCGCATTTCTTCCACGCTCCGCTGCAGCTCCAGCAGGCGTTTTTCCAGCGCCGCAAGCAGCGCAGATGCCTCGCCACCGCGAATGAAATAGGCGGAGATCTCCTCTGCGTTCAGCCCCATGGCCTTGAATTTTTCCACCTGCAGAATGCGGGCAACATTGAAATTGTCGTAGTACCGCCGACCACTCTCCGGCGCAATATAGGCGGGCACAAGAAGACCCTTTTTCTCCAGACGCATCAATGTGCTGCGGGAGAGGCCGCAGGCGTGTGCCGCCTCGGTGATCTGAAAGAGGGCTTTTGTATCTTTTTCCACGAATTTTCCCCCTGTTCCGCTTGCTTCGTTCATAGGTGAACGTGTTATAATACTATTTTAAGGAAAAGCACGCTTATGTCAAGACCGTCTGCCCGGAAAGCGGATCTCCGGTGCGGCCGGCAAGGCGCAGAAGACTGATACGGCATATAGACAGACAATTATCACAGCGTTGCTTGCGGGAGGACTCATATGGAAAGAAAAGGGGATAGAGCCGACATCGTGAGGGATGTATCCCTCGGAATATCGGGGGCAGCTCTTGCCAGGTTCAGGGGCTTTTGCGACCGCGTTCTCGGAATAAGGATCGACGAAGTCCCCACCGAGCAGAGCATTTTCATGAGGCAGAACTATTCCATCGTATTTTGCGCGGTCGTTTTGTTTCTGCTGACCAACGGGTTCTATCTGGTCAAAAACATCATCATGAAAACGATGCTCCCCCTCGACATGATACCGCTTTACATGATGGTCGCTGCGTCCCTGGCGATGCTGCTTTTTACGATTTTCTATAAGAAATACGACACCCCGCTTGCGAGGTTTGTCCTGCCTGCATTTTATGCCGTGGTGATCGCCGCCGTTACCATATTCATGGTTTCCTGCAATTACCTTAATATCGGCCTTTCCATCTCCATGTGCTACCTGTTTGTCATCATGATCGCGCCGACGTACAGCACCCCGGATACCGTGATCGTATGCGTCCTGATCGCCCTCAGCTGCTGGCTGCCCGCGCGGCTTCCCTATGCGGAAAACTATAATTTATTCAAGCATTTCTGCTGCGTTTTTCCATTGTTGTCGGTTTTATTGCCCTTCGGCATATCTTTCTTTGACAGGCCGCCAATGACCGGTTCGTTCAGGAAATGAGCAATGATTTTATCAAGCTTGCCTATAATGATGTGATGACGGGGACACTGAACAAAAAGGCCCTGGAAACGTATTGTGCGTTTGTTACCGAAAAAATGCAGCCCGAAAGGGTCAGCACCATTATTTTTGACGTGGATGATTTCAAATCGTACAACGATCACTATTCCCATATGAAGGGCGACGAAGCGCTGAAGCGTATTGCCGAGAGCGTGGCCGCTGTGCTCGAGGGCGATGATTGGTATCTTTTCCGGTTCGGAGGGGAGGAGTTTGTTGCCCTCCTGCCGGACGTGGAGGCGGGCGAAGCCTGCCGTATAGCCGGAGAGCTGCTTGGCGCTGTGCGCGCTGTCGCCATTGCGCGGGAGGATCTTCCGGATAAAAGCATTGTTACCGCATCTTTCGAAGTCGCCTGCGGAAGCACCAAGGAGCTGAGCGATCTATCGGTCATCACCAAAGCGGACAGGCAACTCTATGTCGGCAAAAACGGCGGAAAGGATTGCGTGGCCGCAAACGACGTCATATATAATTTCTCACCCAATAAATGACAGTGAAAAGCGCAGATCGAGTCTGAAATGCTCTGATCTGCGCTTTTTGATTTTTCACGCCGATTTGCATCTGCTCTGTGAAAAAACGCCCTGCTCCGTGGCGCAGAAGATAATGATGAAAAATTTATCCATACTGCTGTTGTAAAAAATAGAATTATGATGTAGCGCAGCCAACTGAATTAGCCACATCTCTTTTTTCATTTCCCTTTTGTCAGGAGGCCCGTGAGATCATAGATCTTTTGGGCTTCTTGCCGTATTTTTTCTGCAAAAAAACGTCGAAAAAAACCCCTTGACCTTTGCCGCCGACTGTGCTACAATGCATGCGTTCGCTCGGAGGGCGAGTTGTTCATAGAAGCAACAGCCGGACAAGAGTCAGACTGAGATGTCTGCTTCTTGTCCGTTTTTTTCGTGCAGAATTCTGTGAAAAAAGGAGGAGTAAATATGGATTTTTTGACCGATCGGATCAAGCCCATTTATTTCAAATATTTGTCCGCCTCCTTTGGCGTCGCCATGATCGCCTCGATCTATTCTATCGTGGACGTGGCCATGGTCGGGCAGTATCAGGGGCCGGAGGGGACGGCGGCGCTGGCCGTCGTTGCACCGGTCTGGAACATCATCTATAGCCTCGGCCTGCTCATGGGCGCCGGCGGCAGCGTTCTCTTCAGCATCCGCCGCGGCGGCGAAACAGGCGACGGCAGCGAAAACCAGTATTTCTCGGCGGCCCTCATCGGCGCCGTGGTGCTGGCTGTGCCGGCCTGGGTGGGCATCATCTTCTTTGACCGCCCCATCCTCACCTTCTTCGGCGCCGACAACTCCCTGCTGGTGCTGGCGCAGGCGTATATGCGCCCCATTAAATATGTGTTCCCCCTGTATCTTTTTAATCAGGTGGTGGCGGCCTTCCTACGCAATGACAAAAGCCCCGGCCTTGCCACCCTCGGCGTCCTGTGCGGCGGCATTTTCAATATTTTCGGCGATTACTTCTTCGTTTTCACCTGCGACATGGGCATCTACGGCGCCGGCTTGGCCACCGCCATCGGTGCCGTCATAACCACGGTCATCCAGCTGACCCATTTCGTCAGCCGCAAAAATACGCTCCGCCTCATAAAGCCGGAAAAGCTCCGCCGCAAGCTCTGCGAGATTTCCGTCACCGGCTTTTCCACGTTTTTCATAGACGTGGCCATGGGCATTTTGACCGTGCTCTTTAACCGCCAGATCATGCGCTGCCTCAGCACCGACGCTCTGGCCATCTACGGCCCCATCATACAGGTCAGCACCTTTGTTCAGTGCTGCGGCTACAGCGTCGGGCAGGCGTCCCAGCCCATCATGTCCATGAACTTCGGCGCCGGCAAGGGAGACCGTATCCGCGAGACCCTCCGCTTCGCCCTCTGGACAGCGGCGTTCTTCGGCGTCTTCTGGACAGTCCTCAGCATGGCCTGCCCCGATCTCTATGTCCGCATCTTCATGACCCCCACGCCGGAGATCCTGGCCATGGCGCCCACCATCGTCCGCACCTACGCCCTGTCCTTCCTGCTCCTGCCCTTCAACATTTTCTCCACCTACTATTTCCAGGCCATCATGAAGCCCAAGGCGGCCTTTGTCGTGTCGGTGGCGCGGGGGCTTGTCATCAGCGGCACGCTGATCCTGCTTCTCCCGAAGCTGGCGGGAGCCTCGTCTCTGTGGTTGGCCATGCCCATCACGGAGCTGCTGGTCATGCTCTACGCCGCCACCACCATGCGGAAATATACAAAAGCCCTCTAAAATAGGCTGAAACTAGGCTGTCGGCCTATTATTTGATAGACCGACAGCCTACCATGCCTTGCAAATATCCTATAAGATTGTTATAATATATAGTGTATTTCCAACGATGAGAAGACCTACAAAGGCAGCGGCGTGTATGAGGCGGGCGAGGTGAAAAACACCCCCGCCATGGAGCAGGCGTATCAGCTGGGACGCGGCGTGTAAAAGCGCCCCTATAAGAAATGTTCGCTGCAAAGCAGGGGAGGGAAGACCATGACGCTGAATCAGCTGCAATATTTCACCCAGGTAGTGCGCCAGCGCAGCTTTACCCGCGCGGCGCAGCTGCTCCATGTCAGCCAGCCTGCTCTGAGCAAGAGCGTGCGCCTGCTGGAGCAGGAGTTCGGCGCCGACTTCGTCGACCGCACCGCCAAGGACTTCACCCTTACCCCCAGCGGCGAGCTGTTCTGCGAGTACGCCCAGCGGATCCTCTCCTTTGTGGACGGCCAGACCCGCGAGCTGCGCCAGCGGATCGGCGCCGCCGACACCCTCCGCATTGGCATTCCCCCCACCTCCGGCTCCATTTACTACCACACCCTCATCAGCCAGTTCCGCGCGGCCTATCCCGAGGTCGCGCTGCAGATCATGGAGGTGCCCTCCCGCCAGATCCTCTCCCTTTTGGAACTGGGCGAGCTGGATCTGGGCGTGCTGCTGGAGCCGGTGAGCAGGGAGGACTATGTGGCGCAGCCCGCCGTGCGGTCGGAGATCGTGGCGGTGGTGAGTCGGGACCATCCGCTGGCGGGAGCGGGGAGCGTCAGCTTTTCCCGTCTGCGCACGGAGCCGCTGCTGATGATCTCGCAGGAGTTCATGTTCAGCGGCGTGGTGGAGAGCCTGTGCCGCGAGGCAGGTTTTGAGCCGCAGGTGGCTTTTGAAAGCTCCCAGTGGGATCTTCTGTATGAAATGGCCATCGACGGGCAGGGCGTGGCCTTTTTCCCCAAAGCGCTCATGGACAAGCACCCCCGCTCCGAGGCCGTGTGCCTGCGGCTGCGGGAGCCTTGCGCCCCGTGGACGCTGTCTGTGGCCTACCGAAAAGGGAGGTTCGTCACGGCGCCCATGCGGCATTTTCTGGATATGTGCGGGCAGTAAATTCTGCGGCGGCTTCGGTAGGCGGAGCCGCCGTTTTTGCATCATAATTTCAATTTATAAGGGATAAAAAACGTGTATTGTACATTTTTTCTCCCATGGTTTATGCTTATAGCAGAAAACTGAAAACAATTCTGCCAAGCAGGGAAAGGAACGCTTATGAACAAGTATCAGCAAGAGTATGATCGGAAGAAAATGTCCGCCCGTCAGGTGCTGGAGCATATTCAGAGCGGCGACTTCATTTTCACGCCTATGGCCGCCTCCTGCCCCGACGCACTTATGAACGAGCTGCCCCACCTGAAGGAAACGGGGGTGAAGGATCTCATCCTGCAAAGCTGCATCCCCACCATGGACTATCCCGCCTTCCACGATCCGTCCATGCAGGCCGTCATGGCGCACCACGGTTGGTTCTTCACCGCCGGCCTGCGCAAGGCCAACGCCCAGCATCTGGTCAGCGCCGTGCCCCAGCACTCCACCAGCATCCTGCGAAAAACGCTGGATCGGATCCGTCATGAGCACCGCCGCCCCGTGCTGCTGACCACCGTGTCCCCTATGGACGCGCGGGGCTATATGTCCCTGTCTGTCAGCTCCATTTATGAGATGGACGTGGTGCGCGCCGGCGCAGTGCTGCTGGTGGAGGTGAACCCCAATTATCCCCGCACCTTCGGCGACACCATGGTGCATATCTCCCAGGTCACGGCGCTGGTGGAGTCCGACCGTCCCATTCTGTGCGTGGATCCTGCGCCCTACACGGAAAAGGACGCCGTCATCGGCAAATATGTGGCCTCTCTGGTGGAGGACGGCTCCACCATCCAGCTGGGCATCGGCAACATTCCCAATGCCGTGGCCAACGAGCTGAAGTCCAAGAAGCATCTGGGCATCCACACGGAGATGTTCACGGAGACTATGGTGGATCTCATTGAGTGCGGCGCCGTGGACAACACCCAAAAGGGCTTCAACGACGGCGTGAGCATCTGTTCTTTCACCATGGGCAGCCGCCGGCTGTATGACTTTTTGGATGACAACCCCATGGTGCTCTTTAAGTCCAGCACCTATTCCAACGACCCCTATACCATCGGCCGCAACAACAAGTTCGTGTCCATCAACGCGACGCTGGAGATGGATCTCACCGGCCAGGCGGCCAGCGAATCCGTAGGCCCTGTGCAGTTCTCCGGCTCCGGCGGTCAGGCGGAGACCGTTCAGGGCGCACAGATGTCCCCCGGCGGCAAGTCCATTCTGGCCATGCACTCCACCTACACCGACCGCGACGGCAAGCTGCACTCCAAGATCGTCCCCATGCTGACGTCCGGCGCCGCCGTGACCACCTCCCGCAACGACGTGGACTATGTGGTCACCGAGTACGGCATTGCGTGGCTCCGCGGCCTGACCATTGCCGAGCGGGTGCAGGCGCTGACGAAGATCGCTCATCCCGATTTCCGAGAGTGGCTGCTGGAGGAAGCGGAAAAGAACCATATCTGGTGATTTGCCTCTCTATACCAAGGAAAAAAGCCCGATGCATCAGGCATCGGGCTTTTTCCTATATGCGGAGAGGGAGGTAGGGGGAAATGCGTGTCAGTTGGCTGTCCAGCCGCCGTCGATGGGCAGGGCGATGCCGGTAATGGAGTCGGCGGCGTCGGAGCAGAGGAATTTCACAATGGCGCCGATGTTTTCCGCCGGCACCATCTTCTTGATGGCGGCCTTGGAGAGCATGATGTCGGAGATGACTTTGTCCTCGGGAATGCCGTGGGTCTGCGCCTGCGCCGCGATCTGCTTTTCCACCAGCGGGGTCATGACATAGGCGGGGCAGATGGCGTTGCAGGTGATGCCCAGAGAGCCACCCTCCATGGCAGCGGTTTTGGTGAAGCCGATGAGGCCGTGCTTGGCGGACACATAGGCGCTCTTGAATTCCGAGGCCACCAGCCCGTGGATGCTGCTCATGTTGATGATGCGACCCCAGCCGTTTTCCTTCATGTAAGGCCAGCAGTAGCGGGTCAGCAGGAAGGGGGCGGTGAGCATGAGACTGATGATGAAGTCCCACTTGTCCTCCGGAAACTCCTCAATGGGGCACACGTGCTGCACGCCCGCCACATTGGCCAGAATGTCGATGCGGCCGAAACGCTGGGCGGTGAAATCCACCAGCTGCCGGCAGTCCTCCCGCTTTGTCAGGTTGCCCACGAAGGGAACGCCGCCCAGCTTGCGGGCGGACTCCCGCAGCAGCGCCTCGTTGACATCCGCCATGACCACCTGCGCGCCTTCCTGCCGCAGCGCCTGCGCCACGGCGTAGCCAATGCCGCTGGCAGCGCCGGTGACAATGGCGATCTTATCGTTTAACATGGATGTTTCCTCCTAAACTTTCAGCGGATGAATTGCCGCAGCAGGGCGGCCACCTCATCCTCGTGATCCAGCATGCAGCCGTGGCCGCTGCCGGCGATGACGTGCTCCTCATAGCGGCCGCCCTTGGCGCGATACCGCTCCAGCACATAGCGCGTCTGCGCCACCATGGGCTGGGAGGGGAATACGTCCGCCCCTGGGTAGTTGGGCAAAAAGCCCATCTGCCCCAGCACCGCCACGTCACAGGCGCTGTGGTCGGACACCATTACGTCCTTGTCGCCCCGCAGCCACAGAATGGGCATTTGCGGCTGCACCTCCGCCAGAGCGGACAGGTCGCAGTAGCGCACGGACATGGTGTTGGACACGCCCTTGTCGCCGCCCATGGCATACGGCCACTGGGCGCAGGGGGTGCTGTTGCCCTGGCACATGTCGTCCCCCAGCTTGCACTGGAGCACGGAGTCGATGTATTTCTCCCGATCCTCCTGGGGGAGCTTGTAGCCGGCGGCCACATACACGCTGTCGATGACCTGCCCGGGCAGCGTGCGGTCGCCGTTGCGAATGGCCTGCAGCAGTGCCTGATTGGCGCAGGCGGCGCCGCTGCCGAGTCCCGCAGGCTCCACGGGGGTGCCCGTTTCACCGTAGCTGCCGCCGAAGCCGAAGGGTGCCAGCGGCGCCTGCAGGATCAGGCTTTCCACCTTTTCCGGATGGTCAATGGCGTACTGCATGGCCACGCCGCCGCCCATGGACCAGCCCATGATGCTGAACCGATCCCAGCCCATGGCGGTCACAAAGTCCTCCACGTCGTCGGAAAAATCCCGCATGCCCCGCGTGGCGTCAATGGGCAGAGCGGAGGAATGGCCAAAGCACCGGAAATCCGGAGCCAGCATTTCAAAGTCCGCCGCCAGATGCTCCATGAGGCGCTGGTAGAACACGGCGGAGGCCACGTTGCCGTGGAGCAGCAGGAGGCGGGGCTTGCCGAGGGTGCCCGCCGCCAGATAGGCCGTGGTGAGCCGAGGCGTGGTAATAGTCTGATAGGATAAACTCATAGGTCGTTCCTCAAATGTCGAATTTCGTGTGACTGAGACCTGCAAAGCCTGCGATCAGCGATGCAAATAGCGTGGGCTGCTCATACATGGAGGCGTGGCCGCAGTTCGGCAGGATCACATGGTGGCAGGCCTTTATGTGGGCGGCCAGATACTCCTGCTCTTTCAGGGGCGTGAGATAGTCCTCCTGACAGGATACCACCAGCGTGGGGCATTGCACCTCGCCCAGCCGACCCCGCAGGTCGTAGTTTTCGGAGCTGTCCGTCAGGCGCTGCATGGCGCCGATGAAGTCGGGGTTTCCGAACAGGGGGATCAGCAGCTCCTTGCGCTTTTCCATCCACTCGTGGCGCTCCGTGTAGAAGGCGGGGGAGTAGATCACGGGGATGGAGGTGTGGTAATACGCTTCGCCGCTGCCTGCGGCCAGATTCCAGGCTTTGCCGATGTCTCCCAGCCACCAGCCGGTGGCGGCGGTGGCGTTGAGCAGGATCAGCCGCTCCGTCATCTCCGGATAGGTCACGGCAAACTCCAGCGCCACCTCGCTGCCGTAGGAGATGCCCGCGATGCAGGCACTTTTCAGATCCAGATGCTCCAGCAGGCGGCGCACCACCTGCACCTGAATGCCGTGGTCATAGACCTGCCCAACCATCTTGTCGCTGCGGCCCTGATCCAGAAAATCCACCAAAAGCAGGCGGTTGTTGGCAGACAGAGCCTCAATAAAGGGCTTCCAGCTTGCGCAGGACATCATGATGCCGTTGAGCAGCACCAAAGGCTTGCCCTGACCGTGGGATTCATAATAGATCTGTCTGCTGTCCATGGTAAAGGTTGGCATATGTTCCACCGTCCTTTCGCTTTGCCTCTGCGGCCGCCCGAAGACAGCCGCAGAGGGAGATCATTCCGGGGTTTACTTGGTGGAGGCCACCACGTCCGCCAGGGACATGATGGGGCTTACGGGCACCAGCGCATACACGCCCGCTTCGTTCTTCTCAAGGCTCACGCAGTTCAGCGCCAGAGCGGTCACGCCCAGACGGTCGCCGTTGGCATAGCTGATGCTGCCGCCCATGGGGATGGCGAAGTTCGTTTCCTCCATGACCTTGGCAAAGTTTGCATAGTTCAGCTCCACGCCGGCCTTGTCCACGGCCTGCAGCGCCTGCACGAAGATATTGCCGGCGATGTAGCCTGCCATGGCGTAGGAGTTCAGAGCGTAGGTGCTGCCGGACTCACCGTTGGCCAGCTCCCAGGCACTCATGGCGGTGTAGAAGGCGGTGTAGTCAGCCAGACCCTGCTCGGTGGTGACATCCAGCCATGCGGTGCAGTAGACCATGCGGTTTGCGGTGATGGCGCCGGTGTCCACGAAGGCGCCCAGAGTGGTGGCGGAGGCGTTGACATAGGAGGTGACCACGTTGACGTTGTAGTTCACGTCACGCATGGTGTTCATGAGGGTGGCCAGAGGATTCTGGTTCATGCAGGCGATGACCACGTCGCAGCCGGCATTCTTCAGCACGTTCACGGCGGCGGAGAAGTCGGTGGCGGAGGCCTCGACTTCCTGCACGGTGATGTCGGCCTTCAGATCCTCGTTTTCACGCTTCACGCCTGCCAGCAGGCCGGTGCCGGCGTCGTCGGTGGTGGCGATGACACCGATCTTGGTGCCGCCCAGACCCATGCCGTCAGCGGTGGGAGCAACGGCGCGAGCCAGCAGCACGCGACCCTCGGCGCTGTAGATGGGCTGCACGGAGTAGATAACGGCGTCATTGCCCTTGGCGCCTTCCTGATACAGATCGTCAATGCCGGTGGCGGCATAGACCATGGGAACGCCCTTTTCCTTCAGGTAGTCCAGCGTAGCACCCACGGTGTTGGTGCCGAAATGACCCACGATGGCAAACACCTTGTCGGTCTCCACCAGCTGCTTGGTGTAGGTCATGCCCTGTGCGCCGTCGAAGCCGTCGTCATAGTGCTTGAGGACAATGCTTTTGCCCTGGAAGCCGCCGGCGTCGTTGTAGGCCTTGAAGGCTGCTTCCATGCCGGCGTTGAAGGGAACACCCACGGTGGCGTAGGCGCCGGTGGTGGCGGCGGTGTTACCCACGAGGATGGTGTCATCGGTGACACCCTGCACCGCTACGAAGGGCTTGTAGTCGCTGCCGGACTCGTCGTCCTTTTTGCCGCAGCCAGCCAGGAGTACGCAGAGCATCGCTGCCGCCAGCAGCAGGGAAAGAAACTTTTTCATGGTTCATTCTCCTTTTTTTGTTTTTATTGATCGTATATGCCTAAGCTCCTCGGGGAGCGTCAAGCCGCTTTACTTTTTGTTGCCGAGATAGGCCTCGATGAGCCGGTCATCCTGAATGAGCCGGCCGGCGGGGCCGTGCATGCTGATCTTGCCCAGCTCCAGCACATAGCCGTAGTCGGCGATCTTCAGCGTGGCCAGAGCGTTCTGCTCCACCATGAGAATAGTGGTGCCCTCCGCGCGAATGGCCTGCAGTGTTCTGAAAATACCCTGCGTAATAAGAGGCGCCAGTCCCAGGGACGGCTCATCCAGCAGCAGGATCCTGGGATCTGCCATCAATGCCCGCCCGATGGCTAGCATCTGCTGCTCGCCGCCGGACAAAGTGCCCGCCTGCTGGCGCCGCCGCTCCTTCAAAATGGGGAACAGCTCCTGCACCCGCTCCAGATTCTTCTGGTACTGTTTGGCGCTCTTGAGGCAGTAGGCGCCGGCCTTGAGATTCTCCTCCACCGTGAGCGCCGAGAAGATCAGCCGCCCCTCCGGCGACATGTTCACGCCCATGCGCGCGGTCTTATACCCCCGCTGCCCCAGGATCTCTGTTTCCTCCAGCCGGACGGAGCCGTAGCCCTTCACCATGCCGGTGATGGCGCGGAGGGTGGTGGTCTTTCCGGCACCGTTGGCGCCCAGCAGCGCCACGATGGTGCCCTTTTCCACGTCCAGATCAATGCCCTTCACGGCCTGAATGGGGCCGTAATTCACCTGCAGGTTCCTCACTTCCAACAGTGCCATTACGCTTGCACCTCCTCGTCGCTCTCGCCCAGATAGGCATTCTGCACCTGCGGATCCCGCTGAATTTCCTCCGGCGTGCCGATGGCCAGCAGCTTTCCGAAGGAGATGGCGCACACGGTCTGGCAAATGTTCATCACCAGCCCCATGTCGTGCTCCACCAGCAGAATGGTGCAGCCCATGGTGTCCCGAATGCGGCGGATCAGTGCCGCCAGCTCCATGGTCTCCGTGTCGTTCAGACCCGCCGCAGGCTCGTCCAGAATGATGAGCTGCGGGTCGCACATAAGCGTGCGGGCGATCTCGATCTTTTTGAGAATGCCATAGGGGAGTCCGGCGGCGTACCAGTCCTTATAGGCCGTCAGCCCCATGAAGTCCAGCACACGCAGCGCCTTTTCCCGAATGATACGCTCCTGCTTTTTGAGGCTCGGCAGGTGCAGTGCCTGGGTGATAAACCCCGCCGTAAACTGCCTGTGGCCGGCGATGAGCAGGTTATCCAGCACGGAGACCTCGCGGATCACCTCCACATTCTGGAAGGTGCGCACGATACCCTGCAGCACCACGTCGTGTACCTTTTCCTCCACCAGCGAGATGACCTCGCCCGCCTTGTTTTCAAACAGGAGCGTGCCCGATGTTGGCTTATAAAACTGGGTGATGCAGTTAAACACCGTGGTCTTGCCGGCGCCGTTGGGGCCGATGAGACCGAATATCTCGCCCTTTTTCACGGAGAAGGACAGGCCGTCCACGGCGTGTATGCCGCCGAAGTACATGCACAGATCCTGCACCTGCAGCACCGTGCCTTCCGGCAGCGTCAGCTTGCCGGCGGGGGCGATCTGCGCCTTTTCCACAGCGGCCGTAAGCCTTTGGATCTTGGCGTCCTCGGCCTTGCGGATCTTTTCCGCCTGTACCTCGGCCGCCTGCGTCTCGGCTGACCGGAAGGCTTCCACCTGTGCCTCGATGTCTGCCAGCGCGGCGCTGCGCTCGATGCTTTCCTCCGAAGGATCGGCCAGCTGGGCGTCGATGGCGTCTGCCAGACGGCGGCTGTAGTCCTCCCGCAGCGTGGCGTGCTCCGCCTTTAGCTGCGCCAGAGCCTTTTCCTCGCGCTCCCGGCAGGAGGGTTCCTTGGAGATGGCTTTGGCGGCCTTGTCCGAGGCCTGCTTCAGAGCAAAGGCCATGTCGGCGTCAAACCGGCTCATGCGGCTGTCATATACCGTCTTTTTTGCCTCCTGCGCGGGGATCCACTCGGGGTGGGCGGCGTACAGCTCCAGCATGAGGCGGGAGCGGTAAGCCTCCGTTTTCTGCTGCGCCTGGGTTTGGCAGTCCCGCAGCAGGATATCCTTGTACTCTTTTTCGGCGGCAAGCATGGTCTTTCTGCGCACCAGCTTCCGATATTTCCGATCATTTCCGGCCATAGCTGTCCACCCTCCTTTGCACTTTGGCAGCGGCTTTGCTGCTCTTTCGCTTCTGCACCAGATTCCCCACCATTTGCGCTATGCCGCCGGGGAAGAACATCACAATGAGAATAATAAGAAGACCCGTTATCATGGTGATAAAGGCGGGGTTTTCCACAAAGAAGGGAATCTTGCTCAAAAACGTCGATTGCAGGCCGTAGATGATGAACACGCCGAAGGTAGTGCCCCACAGGGACTTTGCTCCGCCGATGACCACAGCACCCAGAATGTTCAGGGAGGTGGCCATGCTCAGCAGGGTAGAGGTGGAGGTGGTCATGTTCCGCAGGAGCATCATATACATAAGCCCCGCGATGGCGGCGTATACCGTGGAGATGACAAAGGCCAGCACCCGATACTTCATAAGGCTGATGCCCATGGCCTGGGCGGCGGAGGTGCTGTTTTTCACCGACAGCAGCGCCCGCCCGATGGGACTGCGGATGAGGTTGGAGGTGATGAGCAGCAGCACCACGAACAGCGCCAGAATCAGCAGGTACACCTGATCCTCACCGATCTTCACGCCGAAAAGCCGCACCTTGGACATGTCCAGCTTAATGGTGGATTTCAGGGAGATAAAGGTGTTGCGCAGGATCTCCGAAAGCCCAAGCGTCAGAATGGCCAGATAGATGCCCTCGATACGCAGGGAGATGAAGCCCACCAGCACGCCGCTGAACAGGCTCACCATCACCGTCACGATAAACGCTGCGCCGAAGGGGGCACCGTAGACCTGCATAAAGTAGTAGGCGATGTAGGCGCCGATGCCCACAAAGCCAGCTGTGCCCAGAGAGGCCAGACCCGAATAGCCCATGAGCAGGCAGAAGCCGATGGCCATGATGGCGTATATCATGGTGTTGCCGACGGCGAACACGAAGGAGCTGGTCAGCACGCCCGCCTGCGCCAGCAGGGGAAAGGCGGCCAGCACCACGGCGAAGATCAGATACTGCGTCAGGGGGATGCCCAGAAGCTGCCGGACTTTTTCTCCGGCGCTCTTCTTGCGGTGGGCGACATAAGTAAGGTGCAGGTATTCCTGCTTTACGTTCAGATCAGTCATGGTCACACCTTCTTTACCACTTTCTTCCCAAACAGACCCTGGGGCTTGATGAGAATGATGGCCAGCAGCAGGACATACACAATGACCATCTGCCAGCGGCTGATGTTGTAAAAGGCGGGGAAATTGGCTAAAAATCCCACGCAGTTGGACAGAACGGGGATCAGCACAGCACCCACGATAGGCCCGTAGAAGGTGGCAAAGCCGCCCAGAATGCAGGCCAGAAAAGCGTTGACCTGAATGGTGCCCATGAAGGAGGTGCTTATCATGGCGCCGCCGCCGGCGTACATCACGGCGGCCAGCACGCCCAGAGCGCAGGCCAGCGCCCAGGAGATGGCGGTGATGACGTGGGTGTTAATGCCCATAAGCTCCGCGGTAAACTCGCTGGAGGCGGTGGCGCGCACGCCCAGCCCCCATTTGCTGTATTTCAGCAGCAGAAACAGGACGGCCAGCACCACGGCGGTAATGGCGGTGCAAATGAGGGCGTGCTTGGTGAAAACGATCTCGCCGCCGAAAGCCTTCACCACCAGATTGGAGTCGACTCCGGCCTTAGTGGTGTTATAAAACGACTCAAAGGGGATGAACTCGGGGTTTCCGAAGATCAGGGGAATGCCGCCGTAGAACAGGGACACGAAGCCCATGGTGATGATCTGCTTGCCCAGCTCGCCCACATAGCGCCCCTTGCGGAACACCATGAGGTCGATGAACAGGCCGATGAGCACGCCCACCAGCATCCCCGGCAGCACGCCGAGATACACGGGGATCCCCCATTGGTTCAGGCATTTGGCCACCACATAGCAGCCGAACGCCGCCACGGAGCCTTGGGCAAAGTTGGCCGTGGTGGAGGTTCGGAAAATAATGGTGACGGAGAACGCCGACAGCGCCGTCACGCAGATGCTCAGCAGTGAGGCGCACACCGTGGATAAAAATGCGGCAAACATAAGCGCATCCCTCCTTTGTGGTCTTCAGCAGGTGAATATGCATTCACCTGTTATGGCTTCATAATATATGGCTTGTGACGGATTTGTCAATATAATTTTGCGTATTTTGGCTTTTTCTTTCATACTGCACAAAAAAATCGAAGAAAATTGTATTTTTTAACAGTTTTATAATGTGAATCATAGTTTATCTTGCCTGCGGCGGCGGAACAAGGGATTTTTCATTGACAGACCGAAAAAAACACGCTATTCTATATGTAAGTTTTTATATGGGAGAAGAAGGAGCAAGGTCGATGAACAGCAAACTGGATCTTGTGGTGGTGATCCCCGAGAGCGAGGAGGGCCGCCGCAGCTTTGACAAACTGGTGAAGGCGGCGGAGGACTGCTTCAGCCAGCAGGGCTACCGCAACACCACCATCAAGGATATAGCCCGGAGTGCCGGATTGTCCGTGGGCGCATTTTATATTTATTTCCGCAGCAAGTACCAGCTCTATGTCTACATCATGCAGAGCTTTGCCCGCCGTCTGCAAGGCTATCTGGACTCCCGCGCGGGGAAGATCACCGGCGACACCGTGGATGTGCAGGTGGGCTATATCATGGAGTTCATCCGCTTTGCCTATGAAAACCCCGCCTGCTACAACCTCATTTTCGAGTCGCTGTATATCGACCGCGACCTGTTTTTGCAGTATTACTATCTCTATGCCCAGCGGTATGTGCCCGCTCTTGTCAAAAACCGCAGCCTGCCGGAGGGGATGGATCCCATGATTTGGTCATTCATCAACATGGGCATCGGCAATTTCATCGGCCTGAAGGTGCTGGCGGAGGACGACGCCGGCCCCGAGCAGATGGAGAAGATCCGCCGCGCCCTCTATATCCTGCTGCGCTCCGGCCTTGAAAAGAAGCCGGAAGAATAATTATTTTATCCTGTTAAATAAGAAAAACGGAGCCGTTTGGCTCCGTTTTTTGCGGAAAATCTGTCGGTTTTATTTTGCCTGCTTCATGCTGAGGCTGATACGTTTTTTCTTTTCGTCCACGTCCAGCACCGCTACTTTCACGACGTCCCCCACGGACACAGCCTCGGAGGGGTGCTTGATGAATCTGTCGGATACCTGCGAGATATGCACCAGCCCGTCCTGATGCACGCCAATGTCCACGAATACGCCAAAGTCAATGACGTTGCGCACGGTGCCCGTGAGCACCATGCCGGGCTTCAGATCCTTCATCTCCAGCACGTCCGTGCGCAGAATGGGCTTGGGCAGCTCGTCCCGAACGTCCCGTCCGGGCTTCAGAAGCTCCGCCACAATGTCCCGCAGGGTGGGCACGCCCACGCCCACGGCAGCGGCAGCCTTCTCCTCGCCGTAGGCTCTGACACGCTCCGGCAGGTCGGCGATCCGGCCGGCTCGCACGTCCTCCGCCGTGTGTCCCGTCAGCTCCAGCAGCGCCTTGGCGGCGTCGTAGCTCTCGGGGTGGACGGCAGTGTTGTCCAGCACGCTCTTGCTCTCCGGCACCCGCAGAAAGCCTGCGCACTGCTGGAAAGCCTTGGGACCCAGCTTGGGCACTTTTTTGATCTGCGCGCGGGAGGTGAAAATGCCGTTTTCCTCCCGGTAGGCCACCACGTTTTTCGCCGTGGTGCTGTTCAGCCCCGCTACCCGCTGCAGCAGAGAGGGGGAAGCCGTGTTGATGTCCACGCCCACGGCGTTTACGCAGTCCTCCACCACGCCGCTGAGGGCTTCATCCAGCTGCTTGGGGGGCATGTCATGCTGATACTGCCCCACGCCGATGGCCTTGGGGTCTATCTTCACCAGCTCCGCCAGCGGATCCTGCAGCCGCCTTGCAATAGACACGGCAGAGCGCAGGTTCACGTCGAACTGGGGGAATTCCTCCGCTGCCAGCTTGCTGGCGGAGTACACGGAGGCGCCCGCCTCGGAAACGATCATATAGCTGACGTTTGCGCCGCTTTCGTTCACCTGCCGGATAAGTTCCGCCGCCATCTGCTCGGTTTCACGGCTGGCGGTGCCGTTGCCAATGGCGATGTGCTCCACGCCGTATTTTTTAATGAGCCTTGCCAGCGCGGCAATGGCCTCGTCTTTCTGGCGCTGGCCGTAGGTGGGGTATACCACGGCGGTGTCCAGCACTTTGCCCGTGCCGTCCACCACAGCCACCTTGCAGCCCATGCGGTAGCCGGGATCCAGCCCCATGGTGACCTTGCCCTTCACCGGTGGCTGCATCAGCAGCGGCTTCAGATTCAGGGCGAACTGCCCGATGGCGCCCTCGTTGGCCTGCTCCGTCAGCGTGCTGCGGATCTCCCGCTCCAGGGAGGGGAAGATCAGCCGGTCATAGGCATCGTCGCAGGCGGACTTAATAAACTCCATGGCCGCCGAGGCGGGACGCACCACCGCCCGCCGCAGCAAAGGTAGCACCTGCTCCCGTTCCGGAGCGATGGAAACCTTCAGCATTCCTTCCTTTTCGCCTCGGTTGATGGCCAGGATCTGGTGTCCCTGCAGGCGGGAAACGGCCTGCGTGAAGTCATAGTACAGCCGATAAACGCTGTCCTCCTCCGTGGCGGCGCAGCTCACCAGCCGCCCCTGCCGCATGAGCAGCGCCCGCAGGCTTTTGCGGATGGCGGCGTCGTCGCTGATCTGCTCGGCGATGATGTCGCCGGCGCCCTGTAAGGCGTCCTCGACGCTCTCTACGCCCTTATTCGGGTCGACATACTCCCGCGCGGCGTCCTCCGGCCGCGGGCAGTCCCGCTCCTGCGCCAGCAGCAGCTGCGCCAGCGGCTCCAGCCCTTTTTCCTTGGCCATGGTGGCGCGGGTGCGGCGCTTTTGCTTGTAGGGACGGTAGAGATCCTCCACCTCCGCCAGCGTCTTGGCGCTGTCAATGGCGGCGGCCAGCTCCTCCGTCAGCTTGCCCTGCTCGTCAATGGCCTTTTTCACCGTTTCCCGCCGCTCGTCCAGATTCCGGAGATACCGGAGCCGCTCCTCCAGCGTGCGGAGGGAGGTATCGTCCATGGCGCCGTGCAGCTCCTTGCGGTAGCGGGCGATGAAGGGGATGGTGTTGCCCTCGTCCAGAAGCTGCACAACGTTTTCCACATGGCGGGGTTCCTTGCCCAGCTCCTGGGCCAGCGTTTGAATAATATCCATGGGCCATCCTTTCATAAAAAAATATCGTTGCCTGATACTATACCACACCGCCCCCGAAAAAGCCAGCAAAACTGAGCGCAGATCTATATTTTAATAAGTTCAAAAAAATTGCCTTGACAGCTGCCTCGTCAAAGATTATAACATCCTAACTAATGGTAGTTAGTGGAGGGGGATTGTGAAACAAGAGGACACTCGAAAGAAGATCCTTGCCAAAGCTCTGAAGCTGTTTTCGCAGCGGGGATATGATGCCGTCAGCGTGGGAGATATAGCCGCTGCCGTGGGGGTTAAAGCTCCTTCGCTTTACAATCATTTTTCCGGCAAGCGCGCCATTTTTGACGCCATAGTGGAAGCGACGGCGGAGCGGTACGAGCAGGATACGGCTAAGGCAGCGCCCGTGGATGCTGCCAGCTCACTTCTTCCGCAGCACGATGGCAATGAAATTCAGATACTTCCCGCCGCCGGCCTCCATGGCTTTGCGGTCGCCTACGGCGTACTCGTTCTCCTGCCGCAGCCAGTCGTCCCAGACCTCCTCGTTGCTCTCCATTTCACTGACGGACAGCACCTCGGCGCCCCGGCACCGGCTCACCATGTCCCGCCAGTACGCTGCGTCGTGCATATAGTCCAGCTGCTCCGGCGTCCAGGACAGCAGCAGCTCCGCCGGCAGGTGCTCATGGCAGTCCTTTTTCATGCCGGGGATGGCGATGTAGATGTACCCGCCGCTTTTTACAAAGGGCAGCAGCTTCTCGTCCTTTTCGCATATCAGGCGGTACTGCCCCTTTTCCTGGGACAGAATGCGGCCAATGAGGCAGCCGTCGGATCTTTCATAGGCTGTTTGCTCCCGCAGACCGTACATTTTCATGTCCACAGCCGCATTTGCAGCCGCATTTGAAGCAACATTATCCAACATGATTTCCACCGCTTTTTCCGCCCATCCGGCAGCGCATGAAGTTGTCTATGTGCCGCTCCAGCAGCGCCGTGCCCTCCGCCTCGTCGGGCAGGTTCATCAGCAGATACATGGGCGCATAGAACTCCACCGCCAGCTGGCGCGGATCGGCGCTTTCGAGGACGCCCCGCGCTATCATCTCCCGAAAAATATCCTCCATGTATGCCACCGGCCCCGCCGTGAGCGTCCGGCTGTAAAGCGCCGCCATCTCGTCGCTGCGGTACTGCTCCAGCGTGAGCATCCGGCGAAAATTCGCGGCAAAGTCGTCCTTTGTCCAGAAGCCGAACTGCGCCAGCGTGAAGGCACGGACGGCCTCTGCGGACACGGCTTCATAGGCCGCGGGAGCGGCGGCATACGCCTCCTGCGGCACGGAAAACTCCTGCGACCGTCGGGCGTCGATCTCAT
>OMQS01000145.1 GCA_900313295.1 uncultured Eubacteriales bacterium | reverse complement strand
GGCATTCAGGGCTGGTTTCATCGGGACGTGGCGGAGCTGTCCGGCGGCCAGAAACAGCTGCTGAATCTGGCATCTATCATGGCCATGCAGCCGAAAGTCCTGATTTTGGACGAGCCTACCAGCCAGCTCGATCCCATCGCCGCCTCGGACTTTTTGAACACGGTGAAAAAGATCAACCGCGAGCTGGGCACCACAGTGCTCATCACGGAGCACCGTCTGGAGGACATTTTCCACGCCGCCGATAGGTGCGTGGTGATGGAGAACGGGTGCATTCTGGCCGACGACGAGCCGAAAAAGGTTGGCCAGCTCCTCTATACCCAAAAAAGCGATATGTTCACCGCTATGCCGGCGCCGGTGCGCATTTTCTACGGAGCCGGCGAGTCGGGCAGCGCCTCCCCCCTGACGGTGCGGGAGGGCCGCAGCTGGCTGACGGAGAAGGCCGCCGGCCGCACCCTGCGGGACACGCTGCCTCCGCAGCCGGAATTTCCCGAGGAGATCAAGGATCCGGCGCTGACGGTGAAGGAGATCTGGTACCGCTACGAAAAGGACAGTCCGGACATCCTCAAGGGCGTGAGCTTTTCCGTGCCGCAAAAGACGCTTTTTGCCATTGTGGGCGGCAACGGCACGGGCAAATCCACTACGCTGAAGGCCATTTGCGGCATCTGCAAGCCCTATCGGGGCAAGGTGCGCATTGACGGGCAGGACGCCGCCAAGTGCAAGGATCTTTTCCACGGAAAGCTGGCCATGCTGCCCCAGGATCCCCAGTGCCTGTTCGTGAAGAAAACCGTGCAGGAGGATCTGGAGGAGATGCTCCCCGCCTCCTGCAAAGACAGGGAGGAGCGCATCGCCCGCATGGCGGAGCTGTGCGACATCACCCACCTGCTCGCCCACCACCCCTACGACCTTTCCGGCGGCGAGCAGCAACGGGCGGCGCTGGCCAAGGTGCTGCTGACGGAGCCGAAGCTCCTGCTGCTGGACGAGCCGACCAAGGGACTGGACAGCTTCTTCAAGCGCCAGCTGGCGGGGCTTTTGCAGCGGCTCATGGACACCGGCGTGACCATTGTGATGGTGAGCCACGATGTGGAGTTCTGCGCGGAATACGCCGACTCCGTATCCATGTTTTTTGACGGCCAGCTCCTCACCACCAACACCCCCCGACGTTTCTTTGCCCAAAACAGCTTCTATACCACGGCGGCCAACCGCATGAGCCGCCACCTGTTCCCTCAGGCCGTAACGGCGGAGGACGTGGTAGCACTCATGAAGGAGAATCAACTGACATGAACAGTTTCAATGAAAAATGGCGGTTCTGGCTGAGCCTTATTATCATGGTGGTGCTGGTGCCGCTGGCGGTGTGGCTTTCCTCCCGCTTCCAGCTGAGGTATTACCTCTCCGGGCTGATCATCATCGTTTTGACCATAGCCGCCTTCTTCCTGCACTTTGAGAGCCGGAGGCCCCAAGCCAGAGAGCTGGTCATTCTGGCGGTTTTGAGTGCTCTGGCCGTGGCCAGCCGCGCCGCCTTTATCGCCGTGCCGCACTTTAAGCCCATGCTGGCCATCGTCATGCTCACGGGCATCGCCTTCGGGCCGGAGGCAGGCTTTCTCTGCGGCGCCATCAGCGGCTTTGCCAGCAACTTCATTTTCGGTCAGGGGCCGTGGACGCCTTGGCAGATGTTTGCCTACGGCATCGGCGGGATGCTGGCGGGTCTGTTTGCCATGTGGGGCATTCTGAAAAAGGCGCCCAGAGCCTGGCGGGACAAGGGCTGGATGGACATCCTCGGCCTGGCGGTATTCGGCTTTTTGTGCATTCTCCTGGTGGTTGGCCCCCTGCTGGACACCTCCACCTTCTTCACCGTGGCCACCAGCTACGACGCCGCCTCCGCGTGGGCGGTATACATGGCGGGCGTGCCGGTGAACTGCGTCCACGGGACGGCTGTGGCGCTCACCATGCTGCTGTTCGGAAAGCCCCTGCTGGATCGGCTGCAGCGCATCAAGGTCAAATACGGCATGATGGAGCCGTGACGCCATGGAATTTTCACGCTATCATCCGGCCATCAACTGCCTGTACTTTGTCGCCGTGCTGACGGGGACGATCCTGTTTCGCCAGCCGGTGTTCCTGCTTTTGAGCTACTGCTGCGCCTTTATCTATCTGCTGAAGCTGCGGGGACTGCGCGCCCTGTTTTTGGGGCTGGGGTTGCTGCCTCTTGCGGCGCTTTTCGCCCTGTGGTACGGTTCGTACAACCACTTCGGCGTCACGGTGCTGGGCGTAAATTTCATCGGCAACCGAATCACCCTGGAGTCCTTCCTCTGCGGCGGGACATGGGCCATGGTGTGCGCGGCGGCCATTCTGTGGCTGGGCTGCCTGCACGCCGTGTTCACCACGGACAAGATCGTCTACCTGTTGGGGCGGGTGTCGCCGCACCTGTCTCTGTATCTGTCCATTCTGCTGCGGATGGTTCCTCGGCTCAACGCACAGCGCAGGCGCATCGAGCTGGCGCAGCGCGCCATCGGTCGGGGCAAGGGACAGGGGAACCTCTTCGTCCGCATGCGCAACGCCCTGCGGCGCGGCTCTATTCTGCTGACATGGCTCACCGAGGGCATCGTGACCACCTCCGACTCCATGCGCTGCCGGGGCTGCACCCTGCGGGGGCGCACGGCCTACTCCCTGTACCGCTTTGACAATCGGGACAGGAGCTTCGTGGTGGGCATGTGTTTTCTCATCAGCGTGCTGCTGATGGCGGTTCTGCTGGATCAGACCATGATCCGCTTTGCGCCGCGGGTGGTGATGATGCCCATTACGCCGCTGTCGGGCTTTTTCTATCTGGCGTGGGCGGCGCTGTGCCTGCTGCCGCCGGTGCTGGAAACCATCGGGGAGCGGCGCTTTGACCGGCTGCGGCAAACCGCGAGCGGGGAAGTCTTGCCCTTTTAACGCGCCTGTGCTATGATACAATACATAGTTTATTTATGTGCAAAGGGGGCGGCGGCATGACGGCAAAGGAGCGGCGGGAGGCCATTTTGTCGCATCTGAAGGAGAGCAAGGCTCCGGCGAGCGCTGCGGCGTTGGCGGGGCTTCTGGGCGTGAGCCGGCAGGTCATCGTGGGCGATGTGGCTCTGCTGCGCGCCGGCGGCGCGCAGATCGTGTCCACCTCACGGGGCTATGTGATCCCCTCTGAGGAGGGGCTGGTGCATCAGGTGGTCTGCCACCACACCCCCCAGCAGACCCGCGAGGAGCTTTACACCATGGTGGACTGCGGCTGCACGGTGCTGGACGTGACGGTGGAGCACCCTGTGTATGGCGAGATCACCGCCGCCTTGCAGCTCGCCTGCCGGTACGACGTGGACGAATTCGTGCGGAAAATGCAGGAAAACGCCGCCCAGCCCCTGAGCCTGCTGACGGAGGGGCTTCACTTTCACCGGCTGTCCGTGCCGGACGAGGCCGCCTTTGCGCGGGTGTGCGACGCCCTGCGGCATCTGGGCATGCTGCTGGAGGATTGACAAAATACGGAAATACGGTATAATGGAGTAGTCATGTGTCAAGACACCTGACTACTCTGTTTTTTTTGAGGTGTACTATGAAAAAAGTAACGGCCTTTCTGCGGCGCAAGGACATCGTGTTCTCCCCTAAGCGGTATTTCATCGACGCCATGAGCGCCATGGCGCAGGGTCTGTTCTGCACGCTGCTGGTGGGCACCATTCTCAATACACTGGGCACGCAGCTACACATCGGATTTCTGACGGACATCATTGTCACCCTGGGCAAGGGCGAGGACGCCGCGGCCTACACCATCGGCGGTCTGTGCTCGGCCATGGTGGGTCCCGGCATGGCCGTGGCCATCGGGCAGGCGCTGAATGCCCCGCCCATGGTCCTCTTTTCCCTGATTCCCGTGGGCTTTGCCACCAACGCCATGGGCGGCGCCGGCGGGCCTCTGGCCGTGCTGTTCGTGGCCATCATCGCCTCGGAGATCGGCAAAGCCGTGAGCAAGGAGACGAAGATCGACATTCTGGTGACGCCCATTGTCACCATTCTCTGCGGTGTGGGCGCCGCCGCCCTCATTGCCGCCCCCATCGGCACCGCTGCCAGCGCCGTGGGCAAGGCCATCATGTGGGCTACGGAGCTGCAGCCCTTCTTCATGGGCATCATCGTGTCCGTGGTCATCGGCGTTGCGCTGACTCTGCCCATCTCCTCCGCCGCCATCTGCGCCGCGCTGGGGCTTACGGGTCTGGCCGGCGGCGCCGCTGTGGCGGGCTGCTGCGCCCAGATGGTGGGCTTTGCGGTGATGAGCTTTCGGGAAAACCGCTGGGGCGGTCTGGCCGCACAGGGGCTGGGCACCAGCATGCTGCAAATGGGCAACATTGTCCGCAACCCCCGTATCTGGATCCCCCCCACCCTGGCCTCCGTCATCACCGGCCCCATTGCCACCTGTATCTTCCGCATGGAGATGAACGGCGCTGCGGTGTCCAGCGGCATGGGCACCTGCGGCCTGGTGGGTCAGATCGGCGTGTATACCGGCTGGCTGGCGGACATTGACACCGGCGTCAAGGCCTCTATCACCGCCATGGACTGGGTCGGTCTGGTGCTGGTGTGCTTCGTTCTGCCGGCTCTTCTGAGCTGGCTCATCGCCCTGCCCCTGCGCAAGTGGGGCTGGATCGGGGAAAACGACCTGAAGCTGGATCTGTGATGCTTATAAACGATAAAAGGCCGCCTGCGGGCGGTCTTCTTCTGCTCCTGTATGAAAAAAGCGCCATAGGGCTGTTGCCTTTGGCGTGGGAACAGGAAAAGGGCGCTGATATTTGCGTATCAACGCCCTTTGCGCCTGTCAGTATTTGATTGTTTCGACTTCGCACCGCGTTTCCCTGCCTCTGAAAACATTGATTTTACTGACTTTCTTCATGTTTTCTTACAGAGCGTGTCGGGCGGCGGCACACATGGGTGCCGCCCTACAGGAGATAACTGGGAGGGTGCGGCAGATCAGGCGGGGTAGAACCCCGCCCCTACGCAGGGCGGGATGATTTTCGTTAAAATGTCATTCCGAGGAGCGCAGCGACGTGGGAATCCGTTCCCCCGTGTGACAAGAGGTGCGGTGCAAAGAATACTACGGATTGCCACACCAGTGACGTCGGTCACTGGTTCGCAATGACATTTTTGGGGAGTGCGGTGCATGTCGAGCGGCGGGCTTTATTGGCATCGTTGACGATGAATTTTTGCCGCGATCGGACAGATTTGGACACCCTGCTAATTTTTATAATTTTTTTATAATGGGTACTTGACAAGAAAAGTTAAAGGTATTAAACTGTTGGCAGTTAAATGCTTTTAACTATTTTATTTTTATGCAGTGGTTAGATATATCGAACCTTATGGGAGGGATACATATGATGCCTTTGGCACTGGCAGATAAAGGCTCGGAAAACGTCATCCGCCATGTGGGCGGCAGTCCGGAGGTGCGCAAGCATCTGGAGGATCTGGGCTTTGTGGCCGGCGGCAGCGCCACCGTGGTGTCCGCCTTGGGCGGCAACCTCATCGTGAAGGTGAAGGAGTCCCGCGTGGCTATCAGCGAAGAAATGGCAAGAAAAATTATGATATAAAGGAGAAAATGGCATGAAAACACTGAAGGAAGTCAAGATCGGCGAAACCGCCAAGGTGGTCAAGCTCCACGGCGAAGGCCCCGTGAAGCGCCGCATTATGGACATGGGCATCACCCGCGGCGTGGAGGTCTACGTGCGCAAGGTGGCGCCTCTGGGCGACCCTGTGGAGGTCACCGTCCGCGGCTACGAGCTGAGCCTGCGCAAGGCCGACATCGAGATGATCGAGGTAGAATAAAACCTGCCGGAAAATTTTTAGAATTTCCCGGAAAAGGGCTTGCAGTCTGCTGCGCGCATAATTTTGCCGCAAGGCGACAAAATTCCACACTTGCAGACTGAGAGGTATTTTCCCTTACGCACATGTCGTTCGGGAAAATGATTTGATTTTTTTGCGCCTGCAGGCG
>OMQS01000012.1 GCA_900313295.1 uncultured Eubacteriales bacterium | reverse complement strand
TTTGACGCGTTGCTGGCGGCCATTCACAAGATGTTCCACGGCAAGCGCGGCGGGCAGCTGGGCATCGGCATTCTGGTGGGGCTGATGGACATTTCCACCGCCAACAACACCGTGGCCATCGTCATGGCCGGCCCCATCGCCAAGGAGATCGCCACGGAGTACGGCATCAGCCCCAAGCGCTCCGCCTCTCTGCTGGACACCTTCTCCTGCGTGTTCCAAGGCATCATCCCCTACGGCGCGCAGATGCTGGTGGCCATTTCCACCTGCGCCACGCTGGGCTTTGCCATCAGCGCTTTCGACATTATTCCGCTGCTGTTTTACCCCATGCTGCTGTGCGTTTCCAGCCTGCTGTTTATTGCGTTTGACAGGAAGTAAAATGGAATAAAATAAATCATCCCCAAGGGAACGGGTCGGTTCCTTTGGGGGTGTTTTTTATGCGCATTTTTACGCGCACGCATGATAAGATGTCGGTGCAGGGGGAGGACGGATCGCCACGTAGGGCGGGGCGACCACACCCCGCCCTACGGAGGGGATGCAAGGTGTATCGGGTGGGGTAGAACCCCGTCCCTACGGGTGCATAGCAAGGGATGCGGTGGGGTATTTTATAAAATGCAGCAAGACGGAGTTGGGACTCCGCCTTGCTGTTTTGGGTTAATTTACTTTTATTTTGCCTTTTTGGCAGCTTCGCGGCCGGCGCGAAAGGCCTTGAGATTCAGCTCCCTGACCTTGGCAGGCACGGTTTCCGCCACGACCGCCTCCCAGTCGATCTCCGGACAGCCGAGACTATCGCACATGGCGCCGAAGAGCACCACGTTCATGCACTTGGCATTGCCAAGCTCGATGGCGATGTCGCTGGCGGGAACGGCGATGGTCTTGAAGGTTCTGGCCATGGCCTCGATGCAGCCCTCGGGATATTCCTCCTGACCGGCGGCGATGGTGGTGGACTTGATGGCATAGTCATTGATGACGGCCACGCCCTCGGGCTTGAGGAACTCGGCGTAGCGCACGGCTTCCATCTTCTCCAGCGCCACCATGATGTCGGCCTCGCCGCGGCCGAACACGGGGCCGTAGACCTTGTCGCCCCAGCGGACCTGGGTGGACACGCTGCCGCCGCGCTGCGCCATGCCGTGGACCTCGCTCTGCTTGACATCGTAGCCGGCCTTCATGAAGCCGTTGGACATAATTTTGGAAATGAGGATGGCGCCCTGACCGCCAACACCCACCAGCAATGCACTTTTCACATTAGACATATTACTTTTCCTCCTTTTCGATGGCGTCAAAGGGGCAGGCCTGGGCGCAGACGGTGCAGCCAACGCACTGGGTGCGGTCGATAAAGGCCTTGCCGTTCTCCATGGAAATGGCGGGGCAGCCCACCTTCAGGCAGCTCTTGCAGCTGCGGCACTTGTCGGCGTTCACCACGCACATGCCGTTTTCGTGCTTCATGCGCTTGATGAGCAGGCAGGGACGGCGGGTGACGATGGCGGGGTGCTTGCCGTCCTTGAGCGCGGCTACGGCGTCATCCACCGTTTTCTTCATGGCGGCCAGATCCTGAGGATCCACGGTGTAGATGGGGTCATAGCCGTAGGCGGCAAAGACCTTTTCCACGCTGATCATGTTGGTTTCCTGACCCATGAGGGTGTAGCCGGTGCCGGGGTTATCCTGATGGCCGGTCATGCCGGTGATGCGGTTATCCAGCACGCAGGGGATCATATTGCCCTTGTTATAAACGATCTCAGCGGCGCCGGTCATGCCGGAGTGGAAGAAGGTGGAGTCGCCCATGACGCCGAAGACCACCTTGTCGGTAATGCCCTCGCGCTCGAAGCTCTTGGCCATGCCCATGCCGGCGGAGAAACCGCCGCCCATGCAGATGCAAACGTCCATGCAGTTCAGCGGGGGTGCAAAGCCCAGAGTATAGCAGCCGATGTCGCCGGTGACGACATAGTTCTTGTTCTTGGACAGAGTATAGAAGAAGCCTCTGTGGGGGCAGCCGGGGCACAGGGCGGGAGGACGCTTGGCCACCTGCACGTCGGTAATGGTCTTATAGTCGGTCTTGATGCCCAGCACGCGTTCGCGCACCAGCTCGGTGTTCAGCTCGTACATATTGCCGGTGAGCTCCTTACCGACGCACTCGATGCCGGCGGCCTTGATCTCGTTTTCCATGAAGGGATCCAGCTCCTCGATGACATAGAGCTTTTCCACCTTGGAGGCGAAGTCACGGATGAGGTTCATGGGCAAAGGATAGGTCAGACCCAGCTTCAGGAAGGACGTGCCCTCAGGGAAGACCTCTTTGGCGTACTGGTAGCTGATGGAAGCGGTGATGACGCCCACCTTGCCGTCGCCCAGCTCCACCTTATTGAGGCCGTTTTCCACGGCGGTGGTGCAGCCGTACTCCTCCAGCTTTTTCAGGCGCTCCTCCACCAGAGGATGGTTCATATAGGCGTTGGCAGGGGCGCAGATGTACTTGCGGGTGTTGCGGGCATAAGTGGGGGCGACGTGCTCCGTGCGCTCGCCGAACTCCACCAGACCTTTGCTGTGGCAGACGCGGGTGGTGGTGCGATAGAGGACGGGGGTGTCGAACTGCTCGGAAATGTCGCAGGCCAGAGCCACGAAGTCCTTGCACTCCTGGGCGTCGCTGGGCTCCACCATGGCGATCTTGGCGGCGCGGGCATAGTGGCGGTTATCCTGCTCGTTCTGGGAGGAGTGGCAGGAGGGGTCATCGGCGGTCACAACGATGTAGGCGCCGTTCACGCCCATGTAGCCGGCGGTGAACAGAGGGTCGGCGGCCACGTTCAGACCCACCATTTTCATGGTGCAGAAGGCGCGGGAACCGGCCACGGATGCGCCGTAGGCCACCTCGGTGGCAACCTTCTCATTGGGCGCCCACTCGCAGTAGACGTCCTTGCCGTACTGGGGCAGATTTTCCAGGATCTCCGTGCTGGGCGTTCCGGGATAAGCGGAACAGACCTTGATACCGGCTTCATAGACGCCACGGGCGGTGGCCTCGTTACCGGACATCAGATGTTTCATAGCTTTTTTCCACCTTTCATATAAACTGTCGAAAACACTTTGTATTCTCCGACAAAAAGTTTGCGGTCTGCTGTGAGATTTTAATATACGGCGGCCTCCTGCTCCCCGTGGAGCACGCGCAGCGCGCCCTCGGCCAGAGAGCGCATCTCCTCCTCGCCGGGCAGGCGGATGATAGGCGCTATCTTGCTGACATACCTCGAAATATCGTCGCAGAAGAACTCCTCATAGGCCATGCCGGCGGTGTAGACGATGGCGTCCACATTGAAGTGCAGCACGGCGGCCATGGCGCCGATGTCCTTGGCCAGCTGATAGACCAGCGCTTCGTAGGCCTGCACGAACTTGGGATCCTTCTCCACGACTTTGGCGCAGATCTCGCGGAAATCCGTGGTGCCCACATAGGAGTACATGCCCGACTGGCGGCCGAGGATCTTCTTCACCTCGTCCCTGGTCTTGCCGCTGAAGCAGTAATTGATGAGAGCGTTCACCGGCAGAGCGCCGCCGCGATCCAGACCCATGGCGCCCTCGTCCTTCACGTTGAACACGTCCACCACGCGGCCGTTCTGATGCGCCGCCACGGACACGCCGCCACCCAGATGGCAAACCACGAGATTGGCCTCCTCGTACTTCTTGCCCAGCATGGCGGCCGCCTTGCGGCCCACGGCTTTCTGGTTCAGAGCGTGAAACTGGCACAGGCGGCGCATTTCGGCAAAGCCGGTGTAATGCGCCACCTCGGTCATCTCGTCCACACAGACGGGATCCACAAAAAAGGCGGGAATGCCCACCATGTCGCCAATCTTGCGCGCCAGATAGGCGCCCAGATTGGAGGGGTGCTCCCCGTAGGGCGCCTGCTCCACGTCACGCATAACGGCGTCGCTGACGGCGTAGGTGCCGGAGGGAATGGGACGGTACAGGCCGCCCCGACCGCACACAGCGTCAAAATCGGACAGCCGGTAGCCGCTCTCCGCCACCGCGTCCATAATCGCCTGCCGGCGGTAGTCCGCCTGGTCGATGACCCGCTCAAACCGATCCAGCTCCTGCGCGGAGTGGTCGATGCCCTTTTTGAACACCTGCTTATCCTCGTCGAACACGGCGATCTTCGTGGACGTTGCACCGGGGTTGATGACCAAAACCTTCATCCGTTTCTCCTCCTCGTTCTGTCTTTCATTTTACATAAAGCTCGGCGGCAAAATGCCGAATGTTTCACCGAATAGTTTAATGAATATTTTTATTATAGTCGCAGGAGAAAGGGTTGTCAATACCATTTGGACGCTTCCAAGCAGAACCCAATCGCGTTCAGCAGTCCGTCCAAATAAGATAAAATTTGTTGATTATTGCATTTATTTGTGTTGTAATGTATGTAGATTGATAGATTTGTTATATAACATTTTAAGGAGAAGGTGATTCCAATGATTTAATAAACATAGCACGCCCCCTAACTCAACTAAAAAGGAAGTCACTATGAAAAAAATTTTTTCGTTAATTCTCTCTTCTCTTAGTCTATGTACTTTCTACTCCCGCTTTTGCCGCCGAGCCAGAAATTCAGTTATACTTCTTCATCCTGACACGGCAAACTAAGCCCAACTCCTTCATAAGCCGTTGGACAGTCTTGTGGTTCAGGAGGAAATTGCGCTTGTGAAGGTCTGCCGTGATCCGGCGATAGCCGTATCTTCCTTTGTTTTCGTGGTAGATGTCCGTGATCTCCGCTTTCACAGCTTTATACTTATCTGCACTGTTCATCCGCTTCAGATGGTAGTAGAAAGTGGCACGGGGCAGTTGAGCGATTGAGAGCAGAATACTGAGTGCGTGTTTTTGCCTTAGCTTCTGAACTACCTGCGTTTTCTGCGCTGGCGTCGCTCGTCTTCCAAAACCAAGGCTTGCAAGTTTTTTAGGTAATCGTTCTCCGCACGCAGTCGCTGCACTTCGGCCAGCAGATCTTCTTCTACCTCCTTCGGCAGCTGCTTTGGCGGACGGCCCTTACTGCGGCGGCCACGCCGTTCGATGGCGACCCCTTCCGGACCTTCGGTCAGATAGATTCGTTCCCAATCCTGAATCCGGCAATGACTATTTACCTCAAATCTTCGCGCGGTTTCGCTATAGCTCAGTTGCTCCTGCTGCATGGTTTCCACGACCAGCTTCTTGAATTCCGGCGTGTATCGTTTGTTCGGTACTCCTTTTGGCATAGAAAAACACCCCACTTGTTAGATAGTATATCATACTGTCTAACAAATGGGGTGCTGTTCACACCCGTCCCCCGCTTTTTTATGCTTTTATTCCGTTTGCAGGCCCCGCAGCAGGGCGTCAGCCATGCGGCGACCCTGTCGGGCGACATCGAAGCCCTCCTGATAGATGCGCCACTCAAAGAGCGTGCCCCGATGCAGCACCACCAGCTCCTCCACGATCTCGTCGGGATCGCGGGACGGGTGGATGCTGCCCTCCTGCCGGCACTGCTCCACCAGCTCCCGCAGCACGCGATAGTACACGCGCTTGTCGCTCTTTTGCAGCACGCCCTGCTCCGGATAGCGCAGGCCGTGGATGAAGGCCTTGTAGAGCACCTCATCCCGCGCACTGATCTCCAAAGACTTGCCCACAAAGTCCAGCAGCTTGTCCCGTCCGGAGGTGGTCTTATCCGCAAGGTAGGCCTTTTCCAGCTCCGTGTAGGCTCGATCCACCATCTGGGTCACTTGGATAGCCAGCTCGTCTTTACTCTTAAAATAATGGTATATGTTCCCCACGGAGCAGCCCGCCGCCTGAGCGATCTCCTCCACGGACACGTTTTCAAACCCCTCTTGATTGAAAAGGCTCAGCGCCGTGCTCTGGATTTTTGCCCGCATTTCCAGCGCCTGCCGCTTTCTGGGGGTCAGCTCTTTTTTCATGGTCATTCCTGCCCTTGTTAAGTTTTTGTCTATGATACCCGACCGGAGTGGGAATGTCAAGCCGCACAGACCCGCCGGACGGGAAAAATTCTGCGGGGGTACTGGTAATTTTCCGTGCAGGCGTGTATAATAGGAAAAACGCTATCGAAAGGGGATTTGATCCCATGGAAGAATCACGCAGTTTCGGCTACCTGTGCCCCCACTGCAAAAAGCCCGTGCTGGCGCAGCGGACACGCTTTGCGCTGTCTGCCGCCGCCGTGCGGATAGAATGCGAATGTGAAAAATCCGAGCTGCGGGCGGAGACCGATGGGCTGCGCTTTCGCCTGTGGGTGCCCTGCGGCCTGTGCGGCGAAACGCACCAGGCCGAGGTGAGCAGCGAGGCCATGCTGGACGGCCGCGGCGTGGGGCTGGCCTGCCCCAAAACAAAGCAGCTGTGCTGCTACATAGGCCGGCAGGAGCAAGTGGAAAAAGCCATGCAGGAGCTGGAGCTGCGGGCGGAAAAAGACCGCTGTGAGACCCCCGAAGCCTTCACGGACAACGTTATCATGTACGAGGTGCTCTCGGAGCTGAAGGATATTGCTGCCCGGGGCGGCATAAGCTGCACCTGCGGCTGCCGGGAATACTCCATCGCCGTGCATCGGGGGGCGGTGGATCTCATCTGCAAGGACTGCGGCGGAAAGCTGCGCCTGCCCGCCGCTACGGATGAAGATCTCGACCTCCTGTGCTGCCAGATGAAGCTGACCATCCACGGCGTATAAGACTTTTTGAAAAGCCACAAATCGGAGAGGGAGAAAATGCTATGATCGAATTTCTCGCGCGGGTATTTATCCACCATCGGGACACCCTGTCCCCCAGCGCCCTGCGGCAGGCCTACGGCCAGCTCTGCGGCGCGGTGGGCATAGGGCTGAACCTGCTGCTGTTTGTGGGAAAGCTGTTCGCCGGCACCATCAGCGGCTCCATCGCCATCACTGCCGACGCTTTCAACAACCTGTCCGACGCCGGTTCGTCTTTGGTGACGCTGCTGGGCTTCCGGCTGGCAGGCCGCAAGCCCGATCCGGAGCATCCCTTCGGCCACGGGCGCATGGAGTACATCTCGGGTCTGGCGGTGGCGGGGCTGAT
>OMQS01000051.1 GCA_900313295.1 uncultured Eubacteriales bacterium | reverse complement strand
CTTAAAAGAGAACGGCACCTCCGTGAAAACGGAGATCGTCGCCGGACTGACCACCTTCATGACCATGGCGTATATCATCGCCCTGAACCCTAACCTGCTCACGAACTTTGCCACCGGTTCCGCCCTGTGGAACGCCGTGTTCGTGGCCACATGCCTTGCCTCCGCCGTCGGCACCGCCTGCATGGCTTTCCTGGCCAACAAGCCCTTCGTCATGGCGCCCGGCATGGGTCTGAACAGCTTTTTTGCCGTGATCTGCGGCAATATCGCCGCCTTGCTCAACACCGACTACACCAGCGCCTTCCAGGCCGCCATGTGCATCATCGTGGTGGAGGGTGTTGTGTTCCTGCTGCTGAGCGTGTTCAACATCCGGGACAAGATCGTCCATGCCATTCCTCTGGGTGTGCGTCTGGGCATCGGCCCCGCCATCGGCCTGATGCTCATGAACATCGGCTTCGGCTCCAACGCCGGCATCTATGCCGAGGGCAACGGCTACGCCAGTCCCTTCTTCGTCATGCGGGACTTCTTCGGCGCCATGACCCCCAGTCTCATTCAGGACGGCATGGGCAAGGAGTACAGCCAGATGGTTCTGACGGTGATCACCATGTTCCTGGGTCTGTTCGTCATCGTGCTGCTGGCCAAGAAGGGCAAGAAATCCGCCGTTCTCATCGGTATGCTCTCCAGCTCTGTGGTTTACTGGGCGGGGGAGGCCATCTTCCTGCACGTTAATCCCTTTGCCTCCCTCCGGGGTGCCAGCTTCCTGCCCCATTTCAAGGACATGGCCGAGGTGACTCTGTTCAAGTTTGACTTCCACGATTTCTTCCAGATCGGCTGGTTTACCGCCATCACCCTTATCATCACCTTCTGCATGATCGACATGTTCGACACCATCGGCACTCTCGTGGGCACCGCCTCCCGCGCCGGTATGACCGATCAGGACGGCAATATGCCCAAGATGAAGGAGGCCCTCACCGCCGACGCCGTGGGCACCATCGCCGGCGCCTGCTGCGGTACCTCCACCGTGACCACCTTCGTGGAGTCCGCCTCCGGCGTGGAGGCCGGCGGCCGCACGGGTCTTACCGCTCTCACGGCGGCCTTCATGTTCCTGGCCTGCATGTTCATCGCGCCCATCGCCGCCATCATCCCCGCCGCGGCCACCTCTGCCGCGCTGATCTATGTGGGTATCCTGATGCTGCAGGGGCTGAAGAATGTCGACTTTACCGATCTGGATCAGATCGTGCCGGTGTGCATCATGGTGCTGGCTATGCCCATCTCCGGCTCCATCGGCCACGGTATCGGTCTGGCCATGATCTCCCACATGGTCATCAAGGTCTTCTCCGGCCACGCCAAGGAGGTTTCCGCGCTGACCTATGTCATCTCCGCCCTGTTCCTGGTGAAGTTCTTCGCCGTGGTGTAAGGCAGATTTTCAAAAAATAAGAAAAAGTTGGGCAGCTTCCAAGGGCTGTCCAACTTTTTTGCCTGCGAAAAAAGATCAGGCTTCCTCCGTACGCGTCAGCATCCGCACGGCGTATTTCAGGAACATTTTCACCGCCGGCGAGGCATCGGTCTTGGAGTGCAGCGCCACGCCCATGGTGATGCGGGAGGGGGGATCCACCGGCAGCTTCACTACGTTGCAGATGTGCTTTTCCGTGATGAGCCGGTTCATCACGCTGATGCCCAGCCCCTGCTCCACCATGGACATGGCGGAAAAGCTCTCCATGGTGGTGAACCGGATCTTCGGCACGATGCCGTTGCGCCGGAACAGCGCCTCCACGTCGTCGTCGCAACCCAGAGCCGGCATAATGAAGGAGTCTTCCTCGCAGTTTTTCAGCGGATAAGACGCCGCCCCCGCCAGCGGGTGATCCGGCGGCAGCAGCGCCAGCATGGGGTCCTCCGCCAGGGGGATCCACTCGTATGGCATCCCCTCCTGATAGCTGAAAAACCCGATGTCCGCCGTGCGGTCGTCCAGCCACGCCGACACCTCCTGCCAGATCCCCTCCATGAGCCGGATGGACACATGGGGATAATCCTTCTGGAACGCACGGATCACCGCCGGCAGCCAGTGGGTGGCGATGCTGGAATAGGCGGCGATGGTGACGCTGCCGATGAGCAGCCCGTTTATCTCCGTGGCCAGCTCAAAAAGCCGATCCTCCTGCCGCAGAAATTCCCGCACCGTGGGCAGCAGGATCTGGCCGTTCTCCGTCAGCGCCACGCCCTTGGTGCTGCGGCGGAAGATGGAAAACCCCAGTTCGCTCTCCAGCGCCGTCACCAGCTGGTTCACCCCCGAGGGCGTGTACCGCAGCACTTCCGCCGCTTTGGAAAAGCTGCCCGTTTCCGCCGCCGCCAGCACCGCCCTGCACCGTGCCGTTTCCATAAAATGCCCTCCTTTTTTGCTGTAAGTAAAACTGATAAACGATATATAATTTCTTGGCTTTACTTTTCTTGTTATTTATTCTACTATATGACCATAGAAACCGCAAGACCCCAAAAACAAAAATTCTGCAAGGAGGAATCTACCATGAAAAACATCTACACTCACATCTCTATCGCAGTCGTTACGTTCCTGATGATGGTGGCGTCCACCTGTTTGATGACGGCTCCCGAGGCGCCCATCCGTGAGGGCGGCGGATACGCTGCACTGATCTTCGGCGTTATCACTGTTTGGGCCATCACCAAGGCGATGCTCATGGAGCGGGATCACGAGATGCACAACATCCCCCACCACAGCCACGCCTGACCTTTCTCCACACCATCACAGAGCGGCTCAATGCCAGACTCTTTCTTCCTCTCTCCATAAAAAAGAAGAAGACGCACGCAAGTGCGTCTTCTTCTTTTTTCAACTTATCAAAGAATCTCGCAGCTTTTTTCGGAGGTTTCAAAGGCTTTTGGGGCAGCCTTGGCCG
>OMQS01000077.1 GCA_900313295.1 uncultured Eubacteriales bacterium | reverse complement strand
TTTTTCATTGCCATGCACAAAAATTATCATACCGGACGGCGACTTTTTTTATAATTTTGTTTCACGAAGCGGATTTTTGTGGTAAGATGAGGGTGATTTGGTAAGAAAGGGGTGGGGCTGCATGGTGGTGACCGTGCGCTCGCTGGGGCTGAGCGGCATCAGCGGATATGAGGTGAGCGTGGAGTGTTTTCTCTCCGGTGGTCTGCCCGCCTTTGACATCGTGGGGCTGCCGGACGCGGCTGTAAAAGAAGCGCGGGAGCGTGTGCGCGCCGCCGTGAAGAACTGCGGCGCAAAATACCCCGTGAGCCGCATCACCGTGAATCTCGCGCCGGCGGGACGGCGCAAGGAGGGCACGGTGTACGACCTGCCCATCCTGCTGGGCATCCTGTCGGCGGCGGAGGAGATCCCGCCTTTGCCGGAGGAGGCGGCCTTCGTGGGCGAGCTGAGCCTCACGGGCGGGCTGCGCCCCATAAACGGCGTGCTGCCCATGGCCATGGCGGCGCAGCGGGCAGGCATACGCCGGCTCTATGTGCCGGCGGAAAACGCGGCGGAGGCCACGCTGGCGCAGGGTATGACGGTGTACGCCGTGGAAAACGTGGAGCAGCTCATCGCCCACTTGCAGGGCAGAGAGCCGCTGTCCCCCGCCCCCGCATGGACGCCGGAGCAGGCGGCGCGAAAGGCGGAGCCGGACTTTGCCGACGTCATGGGGCAGGAAAACGTGAAGCGGGCGCTGGAAATAGCCGCCGCAGGCGGACACAATATTCTGCTCATCGGCTCCCCCGGCTCGGGAAAATCCATGCTGGCCAGGCGCCTGCCCTCCATTTTGCCCGACATGACGCGGGAGGAATCCTTGCAGACCACGGAAATTTACTCCGTGGCGGGGCTGACGGAGGCGCGGCATCCCCTCATCACCCGGCGGCCTTTCCGCAGTCCCCACCACACGGCCTCGGCGGTGTCCCTCACCGGCGGCGGCGCCGTGCCGAAGCCGGGAGAAATTTCCCTGGCGCACAACGGCGTGCTGTTTCTGGACGAGCTGCCGGAGTTTGATAAATCCGCCATGGAGACCCTGCGCCAGCCTCTGGAGGACGGCGTGGTGACCATCACGCGAGCCGCCGGCTCCCTGACGCTGCCCAGCCGGTTCATGCTGGTGTGCGCCATGAACCCCTGCCGGTGCGGCTGGTACGGCCACCCCGACCGGAAATGCACCTGCTCGGAAAAGCAGGTGGAGAGCTATATGCGGCGCATTTCGGGGCCGTTGCTGGATCGCATCGACCTGCACGTGGAGGTGCCGTCGGTGGACTACGAGGCCATGCGGCGCAAGGACACGCCGGAGTCCTCGGCGGAGGTACAGAAGCGGGTGAATGCCGCCCGCACGGTGCAGCAGCAGCGCTACGCCGGCACGGACGTTTCCTGCAACGCCTACATGACACCGCCCATGATCGGAAAATACTGCGAGCTGGACGAGCGGTGCGAAAAGCTCATGCGCGGCGCCTTTGACCGGCTGGGGCTGACCGGCCGCAGCCACGACCGCATTCTGCGGGTGGCGCGAACCATTGCCGACCTGGACGGGTCGGAAAACATCCGGCCGGAGCATCTGTCGGAGGCGATACAGTACCGCAGCAGCGATATTTTGAAATGAAGAAAGGGATCGGATCCCCGCGCCGCATGACATCCGTAGGGGCGACCCTTACGGTCGCCCGCAATCCGGCAAACCGGGCGTCGGGGACGCAGCCCCCTGCACCCATCTGTCGGCTCTCCCTTCTTTCCCTTCCCTTTTCATCTTTAACTATATTTATATAAGGAGAACACCCATGCACGAGATCATTCTGTGCAAGCTGGGCGAGGTGGTCCTCAAGGGGCTGAACCGCCACAGCTTTGAAACCAAGCTCATGTCGAATATCCGCCGCCGGATGCAGAAGTTCGGCAAGTTCAAAATATACTCCCGCCAGAGCACCATCTATGTGGAACCGGTGGGCGAGGACTGCGATCTGGCCGGCGCTTACGCCGCCTGCAAGCAGGTGTTCGGCCTCATTGCCATCACCAAGGCCGTGCCCTGCGAAAAGAGCAAGGAGGCCATTCTGGAAACGGCCAAGGCCTACCTGGGTGGCGAGCTGCAAAAAGCCAAGTCCTTCAAGGTGGAAACCAAGCGGGCGGACAAGTCCTTTCCCATGGGCTCCATTGAGATCAGCCAGTGGGTGGGCGGCATGCTCCACGACGCCTTCCCCCACCTGAAGGTGGACGTACACGCGCCGGAGCTGACGGTATATGTGGAGGTGCGGGAGGACGCGGCCTATGTCCACGCTCCCGCGGAGCCTGCGGCGGGCGGCCTGCCTCTGGGCATGGGCGGCAGCGCCCTGAGCCTGCTCTCCGGCGGCATCGACTCCCCCGTTTCGTCCTACATGATGGCCAAGCGCGGCGTGGTGCTGGAGATGCTGCACTTCGCGGCGCCGCCCTACACCTCTGATCTCGCGCGGCAGAAGGTATTGCAGCTGGCGCAGGAGCTGACGGCGTGGTGCGGGCGCATGAGCGTACACATCGTGCCCTTAACGGAAATTCAGGAGCAGATCCGCAAGCAGTGTCCGGAGGAGTATTTCACCCTCATCACCCGGCGGTTCATGATGCGCATTGCCGACCGGCTGGCCAAGGAATTTGACTGCCGCGCGCTGGTGACGGGGGAAAATCTGGGACAGGTGGCCAGCCAGACCATGGAGGCTCTGCGGGTCAGCGAGGACGTGACGGATCTGCCTGTACTGCGCCCCCTCATCGGCATGGACAAGGAGGAGATCGTGCGCATCGCGCGGCACATCGGCACCTTCGACACCTCCATCCTCCCCTACGAGGACTGCTGCACCGTGTTCACCCCGCGCCACCCCAAGACCAAGCCCCATGTGGAGGAGGTACGGGAGATCGAGAGCGTGTTGGACACCGAGGGGCTGGTTTCCCGCGCCATGGAGCAGCGGGAAGTGGTGAAGGTCAAGCTGTAAGGAGCGATCACTATGTTTCATCATGCCGAGATCATTGCCGTAGGCTCGGAGCTGCTGCTGGGCAGTGTGGCCAACACCGACGCCCAGTATGTGTCGCAAAAGCTTGCCGCCGTGGGGGTGGACGTGCTGTACCACACGGTGGTGGGCGACAATCCGGAGCGGCTGCGGCAGGTGACGGACATTGCCCGCCAACGCTGCGACCTGCTCATTTTCATCGGCGGGCTGGGGCCGACCTATGACGACCTGACGAAGGACACCGTCTGCGCCGCCTTCGGCGTGGCGACGGAATTTCACGAGGATGTCATGGAGGAAATTTCCGGCTATTTCAAAAACGTTTTCCGGCGGGAAATGCCGGACTGCAACCGTCGGCAGGCGTATCTGCCCAAGGGCTGCACGGTGCTGCACAATCCGGTGGGCACCGCCCCGGGCTGCGTTTTCACGGCGGACGGCGTGACGGTGGCCATGCTGCCGGGAGTGCCCCACGAGTGCCGCTATCTCACCGACCACGCCCTGCTCCCCTATCTGCAGGCGCGGCAGGAGAGCATGATTTTGTCCCACACGCTGCACGTGTTCGGGCTGACGGAGCCGAAGGTGCAGGAGGAGCTGGGCGACCTGATGAATGGCGCCGTGAATCCCTCGCTGGCACCCTATGCCAAGGGAGCGGAGGTGCAGCTGCGGCTCACCGCAAAGGCGGCTACGGAAGCGGACTGCGAACGCCTGCTGGCGCCGCTCATGCAGGCGGTGCGGCAGAGGCTGGGAGCGCACGTGTACGGCGTGGACATGGGCAGTCCCGAGCGGCACGCCGTGCAGGCGCTGACAAGGCGGGGGCTGACGGTTTCCGCCGCCGAGAGCTGCACCGGCGGGCTTATCGCCAAGCGGCTGACGGACGTGCCCGGCGCTTCAGCGGCCTTTTTGGGCGGCGTGGTGAGCTACACCAACGGCGTGAAGCACGGAGTCTTGGGCGTGCCGGAGGCGCTTTTGCAGCAGTACGGCGCCGTGTCCGAGCCGGTGGCGAAAGCCATGGCGGAGGGCGCGCGGCGCATCACGGGCAGCAGCCTCGCCCTGTCGGTGACGGGGCTGGCGGGGCCTGACGGCGACGACCGGGGCAACCCCGTGGGCACCGTTTACATCGGCCTTGCGAAAGCGGGCGGCACGCAGGTGACGCAGCTTTTTCTCAAGGGCGACCGGAAAAGCATACGCCAGCAGGCGGCGGACTACGCCTTTGCCCTGCTGAACAAATATTTGCAGAAGATAAATCCATAAATAAAAGGAGAAAATGGAACCATGGCAAAGAACAACACCCCCTACGATCCCTACCGCAGCCAGCAGGAGGCCATTCGCAAGGCCAAGGGCAACCCCAACAAAAACCGGCACCACAAGAAGAACAACTCCAACTACGGCGGCGGGGACTACCTGAAGGAAAAGGCCAGCCAGAAGGCAGCGCAGAAGGACGCCGAAAAGGTCAAGCTGCCTCTGTGGCTGAAGATCTGCCTGGGCGCTCTGTTCGTGCTGCTGATCGCCTCGCTGATTCTGCGGCTGACGGTTTATAAGGACAATCTGGCCATGAACTATGCGTCTTCCCTGCTGCTGGGCCTCACCTGCGGCGCCCTGTTTTACACCCGCCGCTTCCGGCACACCAAGAAGGACGGCAAGTTCTACGGCCTTATCTCCGCCCTGCTGGCCATCATGGCCGTGATCTACGGCGGCATGGGCATCATCGGGCTGCTGAACATACTGGGCGTGCTGTAAAAACAGGAATTTTCCTGTTGACAATCCCGCCGAATGTGGTAAAATGACAAGCAATACAGCACAAATGCAAAGATGGGGACGAGTAGCTCCGGTCTTTCGGTGCCAAGAGATCCGCCGGTTTGGTGCAAGGCGGAGGCCGAAGCCGCAGCGAATATCACCCCGGAGCTTCCGGCTGAACGAAGGATCTTTTCAGTAAGCACGGACGGCAGAGGGCCGTTATCAACCCTCGCCCACGGATGGTGGGAGCAGAGTGGCCGCTTCGCGCGGCAACAAGAGTGGTACCGCAGAGGTTTTTTTCATCGCCTTTGTCTCTTAGCAGGAGGCAAAGGCGATTTTTTGTCGCTGGCGAAAATTCCTGCGGAATTTTCTGCCAAAGGGCTTGCAGTCTGCGGGCGGCAAACTCAGCGAGGCTTTTTTGTTTCGTTTTCAATTTTGTTTGCAAAATACTGATATATGGAGGTACATCATGGAGTACAAAAGCACACTGAACATGACCAAGAGCGGCTTTCCCATGCGGGCAGGTCTGCCCAAGCGGGAGCCGGAGATGCTCAAGCACTGGGAGGAGCTGGATCTTTACAACGAGCTGCTGAAAAAGAACGAAGGCAAGCCCCTTTTTAACCTGCACGACGGCCCTCCCTTCTCCAACGGCGCCCTGCACATGGGTCACGCCCTGAACAAGTCCCTGAAGGACTTCATCACCCGTATGTACGCCATGCGGGGCTACTACACCCCCTATATCCCCGGCTGGGACAACCACGGCATGCCCATCGAAAGCGCCATCATCAAGCAGAACAAGCTCAACCACAAGGCCATGAGCGTGGCGGATTTCCGCACCGCCTGCCATGAGTTTGCCGACCACTACATCGACGTGCAGCGGGAGGGCTTCAAGCGCATGGGCGTGGTGGGCGACTGGGAGCATCCCTACAAGACCATGGATCCCGGCTTTGAAGCGCAGGAAGTCCGCGTGTTCGGCAAGATGTATCGCAACGGCCACATCTACAAGGGTCTCAAGCCCGTGTACTGGTGCGCCCATGACGAGACCGCTCTGGCCGAGGCCGAGATTGAATATAAGGACGACCCCTGCACCACGGTGTATGTGAAGTTCCCCATGAACGATGACCTGGGCAAGCTGGACCATCTGGACAAGAGCAAGCTCTTCTTCGTCATCTGGACCACCACCATCTGGACCCTGCCCGGAAACCTGGCCATCGCCCTGCATCCCGATGAGAGCTACGCCGTGGTGAAGGCTCCCAACGGCGAAATGTACATCATGGCCGAGGCGCTGGTGGAGAAAGTCATGAAGATCGGCGGCTTCGACAGCTATGAGATCGTGGAAACGCACCCCGGCTCCTTCTATGAAAATATGCTGGCCAGCCACCCATTCCTGCCCAAGACCAGCCGGCTGGTGCTGGCGGACTATGTGACCATGGACTCCGGTACCGGCTGCGTCCACACCGCCCCCGGCTTCGGCGCCGACGACTACGAGACCTGCAAGCGCTACGGCATGGACATGGTGGTGCCCGTGGACGATCAGGGTCGCCACACGGACTACGCCGGCAAGTACGCCGGAATGGGGACCGACGAGTCGAATCCCGTCATTCTGGCGGACATGAAGGCCGCCGGCTCCCTCTTTGCCAGCGAGGAGATCGTGCACAGCTATCCCCACTGCTGGCGCTGCAAGAACCCCATCATCTTCCGCGCCACGCCCCAGTGGTTCTGCTCCGTGGACTCCTTCAAGGACGAGGCCATCGCCGCCTGCGAGGATGTGCGCTGGGTGCCCGGCTGGGGCAAGGACCGTATGCGCTCCATGATTTTGGAGCGCACCGACTGGTGCATCAGCCGCCAGCGCCGCTGGGGTCTGCCCATCCCCGTGTTCTACTGCAAGGATTGCGGCAAACCCATCTGCACCGAGGAGAGCATCGAGGCTGTGGCGTCCCTGTTTGAAAAGAAAGGCTCCAACGCCTGGTTTGACATGGAGGCAGAGGACATTCTGCCCGCAGGCTTCACCTGCCCCCACTGCGGCAAGAGCACCGGCTTTGAGAAGGAAACGGACACGCTGGACGGCTGGTTCGACTCCGGCTCCACCCACTTTGCCGCCATGGAGCGGGATCAGGGCTTCTGGCCCTCCACCATGTACATCGAAGGTCTGGACCAGTACCGCGGCTGGTTCCAAAGCTCCCTGCTGGTGTCCGTGGGCGCTCTGGGGCGCGGCGCTCCCTTCAAAGAGTGTGTGACCCACGGCTGGACGGTGGACGGCGAGGGCAAGGCCATGCACAAGTCCCTCGGCAACGGCATGGATCCCGCCGAGATCTTCAACAAGTACGGCGCCGATCTGCTGCGCCTGTGGGCGGGCTCCTCGGACTACCATGTGGATGTGCGCTGCTCGGACGAGATTTTCAAGCAGCTGAGCCAGAACTACCTGAAGTTCCGCAACACCTGCAAGTTCTGCCTGGACAATCTGGTGAATTTTGACCCCAACGACCTGGTGAAGCCTGCGGACATGCTGCCCCTTGATAAGTGGGCCATGACCCGTCTCAACGACCTCATCGGCAAGGTCTTCGGCTGGTACGACAACTATGAGTTCCACTCCGTGTCCCACGCCATCAATGATTTCTGCGTGGTGGATCTCAGCTCCTTCTACTTCGACATCATCAAGGATCGGCTGTACTGTGACGAGGCCGAGGGCATTGAGCGCCGCAGCGCCCAGACCGCGCTGTATCTCATTCTGGACGCCATGACCCGTATGTTCGCGCCCATTCTGGCCTTCACCTGCGACGAGGTGTGGCTGGCCATGCCTCACCGCAGCGAGGACGACGGGCGCAATGTCCTCTTTAACGAGATGGTGCAGCCCTACACCCAGTATGCCCTCTCCGACGAGGAGATGTCCAAGTGGAGCCGCATCGCCGCCCTGCGCAGCGCCGTGAACGGCGCGCTGGAGCAGGCGCGGGCGGACAAGGTCATCGGCAAGAGTCTGGAAGCCGCCGTGGCTCT
>OMQS01000124.1 GCA_900313295.1 uncultured Eubacteriales bacterium | reverse complement strand
GCGCAGGCGGTGAACATGACCAAGTATCTCACCGGCATGAGCGCCATGGCGCACCACTTCGGCGACGAGGTGCAGGTGGTGGACGTAGGCATTGCCGCCCCCTATCAATGTCCGGCCATCGTAAACCGCAAGATCCTGTCCGGCACGAGAAATTTTGCCAAAGAGCCTGCCATGACCCGCGAGGAGGCCGCCCATGCCGTGTGCGTGGGCATGGAGCTTGCGGTGCAGGCCAAGCGGGACGGCGTGGCCGTTCTGGGCGTGGGGGAAATGGGCATCGGCAACACCACCACCTCCTCGGCGGTGCTGGCGGCGCTGACGGGACTGAGCGTGGAGCGCGTCACCGGTCGGGGCGGCGGCATGACCGACGAGGGCTTCGCTCTGAAAAAGCGGGTCATCGCCTCTGCGCTGGCGCTGCATAAGCCGAACGGCGGCGACGTGCTGGATACGCTTTGCAAGGTGGGCGGGCTGGACATTGCTGCCATGTGCGGCGTGTTTCTGGGTGCCGCCCGATGTCGTCTGCCGGCGGTGATAGACGGGCTTATTTCCGCCGTGGCCGCTCTGTGCGCCGTGCGTCTGTGCCCCGCGGCGCGGGATTATCTGTTTGCCTCCCACCTGTCTCGGGAGATAGGGTATCAGGCGGCGATAAAAGAGTTGGGGCTTGCGCCGTGGCTGCATCTGGGCATGCGTTTGGGGGAGGGCAGCGGCTGCCCCATCGCCTTTCGGGTGCTGGAGGCCGCCTGCGCCGCCGCCGAGGGCATGGCCACCTTTCAGGGCGCCGCCATCGACGACAGCTATTTGAGCGAGATAAGAGGGAAGGACTGTTTTTAAGAAAATGACCGTGTTTTTATCCGGCGGCTGCAAAAACGGAAAATCCACTCTGGCCGAGCAGATCGCCGTGCATCTGAGCCGGCCGGAGCATCTGTACTATCTGGCCACCATGATCCCCCACGACGAGGAGGATCGCCTGCGCATCGCCCGCCATGTGCAGAGTCGGGCGGGGCTGGGCTTTCAGACCGTGGAGTGCGGCTTGGGGCTTGAAAAAGCGCTGGAAAAGGCAGATCCCGCGGGCAGCTACCTGTTGGACAGCGTCACGGCGCTTTTATCCAACGAGATGTTCCGACCGGACGGCTCGGTGGATCTGTCTGCCCCCGAGCGGGTGGCCGGAGAGCTGACGACCCTCTGCCGCCGCCTGAAACACATCGTTTTCGTCAGCGACTACATCTATTCCGACGCCCTGCGCTACGGCGAACTCACGGAGGAGTACCGGCGGGGGCTTGCCTACATCGACCGCTGCCTGGCCGCCGCGTGCGACACCGTGGCGGAGGTGAGCTTCGGCGGGCGCCTTATATATAAAGGAGAAATTCCCGTATGAAAAAATGGTTCACCGGATTTTCCATGTGCTGGGGGATGTTCTGCGCCATCCCCAACCCCGTCCGCCGCTGGGAGCAGGGGTGCTATCGGCAGATGCTTTTGTGCCTGCCGTTTTTAGGCGGTTTTATGGGCGCGCTGTGGGCACTTTTTGGAAAATTATTAGGATGTTTTCCTATTCCGCAGCCTATTTTTGCCCTGTGTATGGCCGCATTTATGTGGTGTGTCACGGGCTTCATCCACTTGGACGGCTTCATGGATTGCAGCGACGCCGTTTTGTCCCGACGGGATCTGGAGCGGCGGCGGGAGATCCTCAAGGACTCCCACGTAGGATCCTTCGCGGTGATCTGCCTTACGCTGCTGGCGCTTTTTCAGTACAGCGTGTGGCGCAGCGACATAGCGGCGGAGAAGCTCTGGGCGCTGCCGCTCCTCTGCGCCGCCGTGCGGTGCGTCAGCGCCGGCGCGGTGCTGGGTCTTGCGCCGCTGGAGAGCAGCGGCTACCGAACAATGGAGCATAGCCGGAGCGCTGCCGCCGCCGCTTGGGTCATGGCGGCGGTGTGCGTGGGGCTGGGGTTCCTGCTGCCGGAGCGGGGCTTTCTCTGCGTGCCGGTGGCCGTAGCTTCGGCCGGACTGACGGTGTTTTTGCTGCGGCGAAACTTGGGGGGCATGTGCGGCGACATTTCCGGCGCCGCCATTACGCTGGGCGAGGCGTGCGGCTGCGCCGCTTTGCTGCTGTAAGGAGGAAAGGAGAATGGATCTCATCATCGGCGGAGCCTATCAGGGAAAGCTCCGCTACGCTATGGAGCGGTTTCATCTCGCGCCGGAGGAGCTGTCGTATTATGACCACGGCTTTGACACCTCCCGCCGCTGCATTTGCTATCTGGAGCAGGCAGTGTGGGCGGCGGTGGAGGCCGGAGAGCCGTTTGTGCTGCCGAAGCTGCGGCCGGACGCCGTGGTGCTCTGCACGGACGTGTCCTGCGGCGTGGTGCCGGTGGACAAAAAGCAGCGGCTGTGGCGGGAGGAGGCAGGCAGAGCCATGTGCGCCCTGGCGCGGGAGGCGGACTCTGTGACGCGGATGTTCTGCGGCCTGCCCCTGCGGCTGAAATAAGCGAAAAAACCGCAAAAAAAACGCCGCAAAAACAGGCTTGCTTTTTGCGGCGGGATGTGATAGGATACAGGTAATCGAATAGGGGACAGCGTGAGCCGGAGTTTTCTTCGGCGGCGGAATGGGGTGCAAAGCCCCGCGAGACGGTCACTGTGAAGCCTGCTGCGGCAGGATAAGTCAGATACGCAGGGCGCTGCTCCCAGACCACTGCCATCACCGGGGTCGAAGCAGCACGCATGGGAGCATTGCGCCCGACTGCCGGATGGCGGTCGGGCGTTTTTATATTCTTTTATCAAGCCGAGCGGCGCAGCAGCCGCATCTTTCCATAAAGGGGAACGAGGTTTAAGCCGCCTCGTTCCCCGTTCCTCATTTTTGGGGCAAAATTTCCCCGCTCTTGTGTTCGCCGGTGACGGAGAACTCTACCCACTCGGCGATGTTCACGGCGTGGTCGCCGATGCGCTCAAAATACTTGGCGATCATCAGCAGATCCAGCGCGTATTCGCCCTCGGCAGTGTTCTGAGCAATCATGGCGATCAATGTATTTTTCACGCGGCAGAAGGCGTCGTCCACCACATCGTCATAGGCCTCCACCGCCTGCGCCAGAGGCAGATCCTGCCGCACATAGGCATCCACGCTGTCGGTGACCATTTTGATGGTGGCCTCCGCCATGACCCGAATGTCCGCGCATTCGGCGCCGGTTCGGCCGCCGAGGGTGGTGATGATCTCGGCAATGTCCTCCGCCTGGTCGCCGATGCGCTCCATATCCGTTATCATTTTAAGCGCCGCGGAGATCACCCGCAGATCCCGCGCCACGGGCTGCTGCTGCAGCAGGAGCTTGAGGCAGATAGACTCGATCTCCCGCTCCAGCTGGTCGATGCGGTGCCCCTGCTCCCGCGCACGGCGGGCATCCTCGGCGCTGCCGGCCAGCAGCGCCTTCACGGCGGAGGCAATGATGCTCTCGCACTCGCCACCCATTTCCGTCATTTTCCGGTTCAACAGGCTGAGCTGCTGGTCAAATCTGCTTCGCATATCATCACCCAAACCTTCCTGTAATATAGTCCTCGGTGCGCTTTTCCTTGGGCTGGGAGAACAGCTTTTCCGTTTCGTCGAACTCGATAAGCTCGCCCAGCAGGAAAAAGGCGGTGTTGTCCGAAATACGCACGGCCTGCTGCATGTTGTGGGTCACTATGACGATGGTGTAGCGCTCCTTCAGCTGCAGCGCCAGCTCCTCGATGCGGGAGGTGGAGATGGGATCCAGCGCAGAGGTAGGCTCGTCCATGAGCAGCACCTGCGGCCGCACGGCCAGGGCGCGGGCAATGCAAAGCCGCTGCTGCTGGCCGCCGGAGAGGCCGAGAGCGCTCTTTTTCAGGCGGTCTTTCACCTCGTCCCAGATGGCGGCGTCCCGCAGCGCCTGCTCCACGATGTCATCCAGCTCCTTCTTGTTCGTCACGCCGTGGGTGCGGGGGCCGTAGGCGATGTTGTCATAGATGCTCATGGGGAAGGGGTTGGGCTTCTGGAACACCATGCCGATGTCGCGGCGCAGGCTGTTCACGTCCACCTCACGGGCGAAGATGCTTTGGCCGTTATACAGAACGTCGCCGTCAATACGCACGGAGGGGATGAGGTCGTTCATGCGGTTGAGGGTTTTGAGAAATGTGGATTTTCCACAGCCGGACGGCCCGATGAGAGCCGTTATATTTTTTTCGGGGATGGCCATGTTGATCCCCTTCAAGGCGTGGGTCTCCCCGTACCAGAGGTGCAGATCCTCCGCCATGATGATAGCACTCATACGCTTCTCCTTTTGGCAAAGTATTTGCCCACCAGCGAGGCGGACAGGTTGATAAGCAGGGTCAGGAGCATCAGGATCGCCGCAATGGCGAAGGCGACGCCGAATTCGCCGTCCTCCTTGGCATAGACATACAGAGCCACGGTGAGGGTGGCGCCGGGGCTGAGGAGGCCGGTGAAGAGGTCATTGAGGGCGTGGGCAAAGCCTGCCGTGAACAAAAGCGCCGCCGACTCGCCCAAGATGCGCCCCACGGAGAGGATGCAGCCGGTGACGACGCCGTCCACGCAGCCAGGGAGCACCACAGTGCGGATGACCCGCCACTTGCCGGCGCCCAGCCCGAAGGCGCCCTCCCGATAGCTCTGGGGCACGGTCTTCAGGCTCTCCTGGGTGGTGCGCATGACGGTGGGCAGGTTCATGATCACCAGCGTCAGCGCGCCGGCCTGCAGGCAGGTGCCGAAATTGTTGGAAAACAGCAGCATACCCACAAGGCCGTAGATGATGGAGGGGATGCCGGAGAGGGTCTCGGCGGCGTACTCGATGGCGGCCACCACCCGCTTATTTTGGGCGTATTCCGTGAGGTAAATGGCGGCGCCTACGCCCAGAGGCAGCACGATGACGAGGGTGGCCAGGACGATATAGACGGTGTTGAGAATGTCCGGCAGGATGCCAATGCGATCGGCCAGATAGCTGGGCTTGGTGGACAGCAGCTCCCAGGTTATGTTGGGAATGCCTTTATAGAGCACATAGCCCAGCAAAAACAGGAGCAGCGCCGCCGTGAGAGCGCAGCAGACATACATGGCGCCGCGCATGAGGGCGATATAACTCTTTCTTTTTCGGCTCATTTCACTTCTCCTTATCCCGCTTCAAAAAGAAATTGAGGGCGGCGTTGAGCAGCATGATGAACAAAAACAGCACCAGCGCAATGGAAAACAGGGCGTTGCGCTGCAGGCTGCCGGGGCTTGAGTAGGACATCTCGCTGGCCACCGCCGTGGTGAGGAAGCGGACGCTCTGGAACAGGGAGGGCATATTGGCCACGTTGCCCGCCACCATCATCACCGCCATGGCCTCGCCGATGGCACGGCCTACGCCCAGCACTACTGCGGCGGCGATGCCGCTTTTGGCGGCGGGGACGGACACACGGAAATAGGTTTCCACCGGCGACGCGCCCAGCGCCAGCGAGGCGTCCTCATACTCTGGCGGCACGGCGTCCAGAGCCGTGACGGAGACTTTCATGATGCTGGGGAGGATCATAATGGCCAGAACGATGATGGCTGCCAGCAGGCTGGCTCCGTCCGGCACATGGAAAAATTTCCGCACCGCCGGCACCAGTATCAGCATGCCCACCAGGCCGTACACCACTGACGGGATGCCCGCCAGCAGGCTCACGGCGCTCTCCATGACGGCGCGGACACGCTTGCCGGCCAGCTTGGACAGATAAACCGCCGTGAAAAAGCCCACCGGCACGCCGATGACGATGGCGCCGGCCGTACCGTACACGCTGGTGAGAATGAAGGGAAGGATGCCGAATTTCGGCTCCTTGGCGGTGGAGGCCCACTCCTGGCCAAAGAGGAAGTCCTTCAGTCCGATCTCCCGTATGGCCGGAAGGCCGGAAACGATGAGATACACCGTGATGAGCAGCACGCACCCCACGGTGATAAGACCCAGCAGCAGGAACACGCCGTGGACGGCGGTTTCAAACACTTTGTTTTTCTTCATAATACACCTCAGGGAAGGTAAGCGGCGGCACCTGCGTACCGCCGCTCACGTTTCTCACTTGACGGGGACTGTACCCGCGTTGCTGATGACCTTGCTGGCCGCTTCCGACGTGATGTAGTCGAAGAACTTCTGGGCGCTGTCGGAGAGCTTGGTGCCGTCCTTGGTCACGAGGACGAAGGGGCGCTGCACCACATAGCTGCCGTCCTTGACGCTGGCCTCGGTGGGCACCACGCCGTTTACAGTCAAAGCCTTTACGGTGTCCTTCACGGAGGCGAGGGAGGCATAGCCGATGGCGTCGGGGTTGCTGGACACGGTGGTGATGACGTCGCCGGTGGAGGTCAGCTCCTGACGGTACTGGCACTTGTCCTTGGTGCCCGTAATGGACTCGAAGCCGTCGCGGGTGCCGCTGCCGGCCTCGCGGCCGATGAGCACGATCTCGGCGTCATTGCCGCCCACGTCCTTCCAGTTGGTGATCTCGCCGGTGTAGATCTTGGCGATGGTGTCCAGATCCAGCTCCTGCACGGGGTTTTCGGGGCTGACGATGATGGCGATGCCGTCATAGGCCAGAACGGTCTCCGTCAGACCCTTGGCCTTTTCCTCGTCCTTCAGGCTGCGGCTGGCCAGACCGATGTCGCAGCGGCCTTCCTCCACGGCCTGAATGCCGGAGCCGGAGCCGGTGGCGTTATAGGTGACGGTGATGCCGGTGTCGGCCTCAAAGGTTTCGCTCAGGGCGCCGATGACCTTGCTCATGGAGGTGGAGCCGTCGGTGGATACCGCCGTCTTGCTGCCGCCGCAGCCCACCAACGCACATACCAGCAGCATGGCTGCTGCAAAACATCCAATTCTCTTTTTCATCTTGATTACCTCCTGTTATTTTTTCTTGCATATCTCTTGGCTACGATGTCAGAATAATCCCGCCTTGTAAAATCCGAAAGCAAAGAAACATTAAATCGAGGTAAATATTTTTGCGGCGGCGGTGGAGGGAAAAACGCCCCGTGCCTGTGTGCGGCACGGGGCGCTGAGGGCGGCATTTTCGGATTTAGTTTTGCGGGACGAAGCCTTTTTTCTTATACCCGCAGTCGCAGTAGGGGCCGCCGGAGGCGAGGGTGTAGTGTGCGTCCGTATAGCCGGCGGCTTCCAAAAAGCGGCGGTAGGAGTCCGGCGTGAACGCCCGCTTGAAGTCCGCGCCGGCCTTGCCGATGGCGCCGGTGATGCTGTTGGTGCCGCCCTGCTCCGTGCGGTTCGTGTAGGTGGGGAGGATGAGGCGGCCACCGGACTTGCAGACCCGCTCCAGTTCCCGCAGCGCCTGATACGGATCATCTAGCAGGTGGAACACGTTGGCGGCCACCACGACGTCAAAGCACCCGTCCGGATAGGGAAGGCGCAGGAGATCCGCCTGCGCAAAGCGGACGTTGCCGAATTTTTGGCACTTTTTTCCGGCGCGCCGGAGAGGGTGATCTTTTCAGTCATATCCGTTCACCTCCAAAGATGGTTAGACGGAACTAACCGAACCGTATTTGAAAAGCCGCTCTGCGGCAGCTTTGCATGAGAGGGGAAAGCGCCGCAGGGTCGGCAGCGGGGCACAGCGCTCCCGCAAAAAGAACCGCGGCGGTCTGTCCGGCAACATAATAGCGCAGGAAAAGCGGACTTTCAATGGGGAATTTGCCCTTTTGCGGGCGTTTTTTTGCCATACAGGTCGGTGGCGGAACGCTTTTGCCGCGTTCCGCCGTCGACCCGAAAAGAGGAGCACAAAATATGAAAAAACAGATACGCATTGCCGCCCGAACGGCCGCCCTCACCGCTCGGGGGAGGCTTACTGCCGGGGATAGGCCGCCAGCATCTCCTGCTTCAGGCTGAGCCAGGCGTCAAGCCCCGCCTGAGATGCCGCGAAAAATTCGTTGTCGCGCACCTCGGAATAGGGGACATAGGTGTCGCTGCCCGATTTGGGGATAACAATATTCGGAATGTCGTCATAGCAGAAGACGGGGGCTATGACCCGATTTTCGTCCAGATAGTAAACCGTGCAGTCGTCCCAGCGGATCTTATCGTAGTCCCGCAGGAACACCAGATAGTCCGAGCCTTCCCGCATCACGTTGACAAAGTTCCGCTCGGTAGACCATCCGTCCTTGCGGATGATGGCGCGCCAGCCGTTGGCGGTGATGTATATTTCGTCGCCCACGGACACATCCTCGCTCACAAAGGTCTGCCGGACAACGGCTTTTTGGATGCTCCGTCCGAAATGCTGCTCCAGCTCGGCCACCGGCGTGACCCGCAGGATCAGCGGCGCCTCCGGCAGGCTCTGGTGCAGCAGCTCGCAGTCCACCAGGCAAATGCCTTCCGGAATCTCGCCCACCTGCAGCTTATCCAGATAGTTTTCCTCTGCGGTGATGTTGGTGTAGCTGAAGCGGAAGACCAGGCCGAAGACCGCCGCCGCCCCCAGCAGCGAGGCCACGATGATAAGAAACACTTTATTCTTCATTTTTCCACTCCTGTTCAAAGACCACGCCCATTTCTATGCGGAACAGGCGGTCGGCCAGCAGGCCGATGTCCTCCTTGTTGTGGCTGGCGAGGAGGATCAGCGCGCCCCGCTGCTTCTCCTCCAGGATCAGGCTGCGGATCAGCGCCACGCCGTCCTCGTCGAGGCTGTTGGTGGGTTCGTCCAGCAGGATGACATCGGGCTTTTCCATGATGGCCTGCGCGATGGCGAGGCGCTGCTTCATGCCCAGGGAATACTTGCGGTAGGTGCGCTTGTCGTCGGGGTCAAGCCCCACGCGGACAAGGGCGGTCCGCATGTCCTCGGGGCCGGCTTTTCCGCTGAGGCGGGCAAAATACTGCAGGTTCTGCATGCCGGTCAGCTCCGGATACAGCCCCACGTTTTCCAGCACGATGCCCATGCTGGGCAGGACGGAGAAGTCCTTGTGCAGCTCTTTGCCGTCCCAGAATACCGAGCCGGAGGTCAGGGTCATCAGGCCGGAGAGGGCGCGGAACAGCATGGTCTTTCCCGAGCCGTTGCGCCCCACGAAGCCGTAGATGGCGCCCGATTCCAGACGCAGGGATATGTCGCTCAATATGATTTTTTTGCGGATGGTCTTGCAAATGTTTTTGGCTTCTAACAGCAATTTAATTTCCCCCCGTTTCTGTGTTGGATACGAGCAAGTCGTGGCGCGCGACGACGACGCTGCCCACAATGGCCACGAGCAGGCATAAGACGGATACGTAGACAATGGAATGCGCGGGATAGATCCCCGAATAGGGGGAGCCAAGAATGGCCGAAAGCTCCGCGTCCTTTGCAGTGTGCCAGCTCACCACAAGGCAGGAGACGGGATCGAGGCGGATGAGCAGGGACTGGAGCTTGGGTAGCTCGGAAAGATGCCCAAGCGCGGAGAATACGGCGATGAACGCCGCCTGAAGGCCGGCCACCCAGATGAAGGCGCCGCCGCTCCCCTTGCAGATGGCCAGAAG